>NZ_JACJEU010000034.1:0-44327 GCF_014164215.1 Shewanella sp. SG44-2 | reverse complement strand
TCATCGTTGCATTGAGTTTAAATTTTTTGATTGCCAACATTCCGAAGAACAGAAGACAATTTCGAATAACTCAACACCTGTGAATGTCCACACAGATTTCTTGTTTAGATTGTTAAAGAACGTTGCTAGCATGAACATCTTTCGATTTTTCATTCAGCGGCCGTTGACGCTAGGTCGTTGGCTTGGGGTGCGTATTCTACGCTTTCCCGTGTTGGCGTCAAGTGTTTTTTCAAACTTTCTTTTCACCTTGAACTCAATGTTTTGAAGCACTTAATTCAATCTGACTGGCTAACCGCTTGCGCTGTCTGCCGTGTCAGTGGATGCGCATTATAGGCACCACACGTTTTTGCGCAAGGCCTTTTTTATGGCTTTTAGTAAAAAAGTAATCAACTGGATACTAATCAAACAAGACGGTATTAAAAATAAACAACCACGTTCGATTTTGCTTAATTAAACTCCAGTTAATATACAGAAGCGCATTAACGAATATAAAACTGGATAAGAATTATAGTACATATTTACTATTTCAATAAAAAAGACGTGATTTAATGAATACATTGGCGAATAACAACGATTACCTCAGCTACCTATATAGTAGATGAACTAATTACGTAAACTCTACAGTTAGATGCTATTGAAGAAAATCACTCTATCGTTAACTTTCATTTTTCTCGTTGCTACTATCAGTACTATTGATGTCATCGATGGTCGAGTGTTGTTGTGTCTCTGTTTTATTCAATTCACCGCCAACGATGTGGGCCACTTTTAACTTCTTAATAGCGTTAATAGTGATAACAGGTCCAGATAGTGCATATATGTAGAAACCAAGACAAAGAATAATTGCTGGTTCTACAGAAATAATAACGAACACACCTACGAGCAATAACATCACCACGAAATTTACTTTCCCTCGCCAATCGACTTCCTTAAAGGAGTGATAGCGAAAGTTACTGACCATGAGTAGTCCTGTTAAGGCAGTAATCAATGCAGCAAGGTAATTTATATTGGTAGGGTCAAGCTCATATTTAGAACCACTCCAAATACTTCCAGCGATTAAGGCTGCTGCAGCGGGACTAGCTAGACCTTGAAAATAACGTTTATCGGCAACACCAACTTGGGTATTGAAACGAGCTAATCTCAATGCCGCGCAAGCGCAATAAATAAAAGCCGCTAACCAACCTATTTTACCTAAGTCTTGTAATGCCCAATTGTAAGCAAGGATGGCTGGAGCCATGCCAAAAGAAACCATATCGGCCAAACTATCATATTCAGCGCCAAAATCACTTTGAGTATTGGTTAATCTTGCGACTCTGCCATCGAGTCCATCGCAAATCATAGCAATAAAGATAGCGATTGCCGCTGACTCGAAGTGACCGTTCATTGATGAAATGACAGCATAAAAACCAGAGAACAGCCCTGCTGTAGTAAATAAGTTGGGTAATAAGTAAATACCTTTATTTTTTACTGGGTGATTAGGTGAATTTTGCATACACTTTACACATTATCGTTTTAGTTGTTGGATTTATACTCAAAGATAGCATATTTTGAAACATTCAAGCATGTCGTCAATTAGCTCTGGGATACTCACATGGGAATTATGCGTTTAGTTTTTGGCTTAGCTACTTTTGCATTTAGTGCATGCTTATATGCCGCGACGATTTACACTTGGGTGGATGATGCTGGGGTTGTGCATTACAGTCAGCAACAACCTTTAAATGTAGATGCTAGCAAGATTTATAGTGAAGATGTGGAACCCGCTAAAATTGGCACTTACACACCACAAAAAAAAACCGCTGTTAACGCGGAGTCTGAATTAGAAACGTCAGCAAAGATCATTAATGAAAAAGACAAACAACAAGCCAAAGACATCTGTAAAAGTGCTAAGCACAGCCTTAGTGTGTTGAAGACTCACAGCAAATTAAATCAACAAGACAAAGCTACTGGTGAAACTGTCGCCATGACAGAAGAACAGAGGCAAGCTGCTATTGCTGAAAACACCGAGCGAGTCAGGTTATTTTGTCAAAGCAAGTAATAAAAAAGGGAGCTAATGCTCCCTTTGTTCAAATAACTTCAGCTAATAATGCGGTATAACATTATTGATTGAAAGCTAGCTTGCCATCTTCTACTACAACTTTAATCATTTTACCTGGCAATAATTGGCCTCGAAGTAATTTTTGGGCTAAAGGATTCTCCACTTCTTGTTGCAATGCTCGTTTTAAAGGCCTTGCACCATAAACAGGATCGAATCCAGCTTCGGCAATTAATGATAAAGCGGTATCAGACAACTCAATATCAAACTCTTTCTCAATAAGACGCTTGCGCAACAATTCAAATTGAATGCTGGCAATGTGTTTGATATTTTCTGCATCTAAGGGATGGAATACCACAGACTCATCAATTCGATTCAAAAACTCTGGACGGAAGCTTTGTGTCACAACATTCATGACCCCAGCTTTCATCTCTTCATAACTCGTATGACCAAAGCCCTCTTGGATAATATCTGATCCAAGGTTAGAGGTCATGATGATTACCGTGTTTTTAAAATCAACCGTTCTGCCTTGACCATCTGTTAAACGGCCATCATCTAATACTTGCAACAACACGTTAAATACATCTGGATGTGCCTTCTCAACTTCGTCTAACAAAATCACTGAGTAAGGCTTACGGCGAACCGCTTCAGTTAAATAACCACCTTCTTCATAACCCACATATCCTGGAGGGGCACCAACTAAACGCGATACGGTATGTTTTTCCATAAATTCAGACATATCAATGCGCACAAGAGCCGATTCTGAATCAAATAAAAACTTAGCTAGCGATTTACATAATTCAGTTTTACCGACACCAGTAGGCCCGAGGAACAAGAACGAACCGATTGGGCGTTGCGGATCGGCAAGACCGGCGCGGCTACGGCGAATGGCATTAGATACTGCATCCACAGCCTCGTTTTGGCCAATTACACGTTCATGTAATGCGGTTTCCATATGCAATAGTTTTTCACGTTCGCCTTCGAGCATTTTTGAAACAGGTATCCCTGTCGCTTTCGATAGTACTTCTGCAATCTCGACATCAGTCACTTTATTACGTAACAGTGTCATATCTTGCATTTCGGCTTGTGATGCTAAATCCAACTGTTTTTCAAGTTCAGGAATACGCCCATACTGTAATTCAGACATCCGCGTTAAGTCACCAGCACGTCGAGCAACTTCTAAATCCATTCTCGCCTGTTCGAGATCAGCTTTAATATGTTGAGTACCTGCTAATGCTGCTTTCTCGGTATGCCAAATCTCATTCATTTCAGCCGCTTTACTTTCAACATCTCTCAGTTCATGTTGTAAAAACTCAAGACGTTTACGACTGGCTTCGTCTGACTCTTTACTTAACGCTTGTTCTTCCAGCTTAAGCTGAATAGCACGGCGCTCTAATCGATCAAGCACTTCGGGCTTAGAATCAATCTGCATCCTGATACTCGATGCGGCTTCATCAATTAAGTCGATAGCTTTGTCAGGCAGTTTACGGTCTGAAATATAACGATGCGACATGGTTGCAGCTGCAACAATAGCAGGATCAGTTATTTCAACATGATGATGTAATTCGTAACGCTCTTTTAAACCACGTAAAATGGCAATGGTGTCTTCAACGCTCGGTTCATCAACAATTACTTTTTGAAAACGGCGTTCAAGTGCAGCATCTTTCTCAATATATTGACGATATTCATCAAGTGTTGTTGCGCCGACACAATGCAAATCACCACGTGCTAAAGCAGGCTTAAGCATATTACTAGCATCCATTGCGCCCTCGCCCTTACCTGCGCCAACCATGGTATGCAGCTCATCAATAAACAGAATGACCTGACCTTCTTCTTGTGATAGCTCATTTAATACTGCTTTTAAGCGTTCTTCGAACTCACCGCGATATTTGGCTCCCGCAATTAACGACCCCATGTCTAATGACAATACCCGTTTATTTTTAATCCCTTCAGGGACTTCACCATTAACAATACGCTGAGCTAAACCTTCAACAATGGCGGTTTTACCGACACCAGGTTCACCAATTAATACCGGATTATTTTTAGTACGGCGTTGTAGCACTTGAATCGTGCGACGAATTTCCTCATCACGACCAATAACAGGGTCTAACTTACCTTGCTCTGCGCGCTCGGTTAAATCTACGGTAAATTTTTTCAATGCTTGGCGTTGATCTTCAGCATTGGGATCATCAACTTTCTGCCCGCCACGCATGTCTTCAATGGTTTTTTCCATTAACTCTTTGCTTGCACCAGAATCTTTTAATGCTTTGGCAAGGGGGTCATTATTTTCCAATGCAGCCAAGACAAACAATTCAGATGAAATGTATTTGTCTTTGCGCTTTTGCGCTAACTTATCGCATAGGTTTAGTAAACGAATTAACCCTTGTGATAACTGAACATCACCACCAGTACCTTCAACTTGTGGAAAACGCTCCAACTCTTGGCTAACCGCAGAGCGAAGCGCGCTAACACGAATGCCCGCTTGCGTAAGTAAAGAATGGATAGAACCAGAATCTTGATTTAACAGCGCCATCATTAAATGAATAGGTTCAATAAATTGATGATCGCGTCCCAATGCTAATGATTGGGCATCAGAAATGGCAATTTGAAACTTATTAGTCATACGATCGAGTCTCATACAACCTCCTAGGATCTGATACATGTGGAATGGGAAATTAATTCAGAAATGAATAATTTGTTAACTTAAAGATGGGGGCATTTAATGTAAACTCAAGGTTAAAACTTAATCTGGATCAAAAAATTGTTGATTTTTTATACTTGAAAGTTGTTACCAATAATAACTTAAGATTTTAGCCAAATGAGAGAAGCCATTCGTCCAGTTTGCTTGTCACGACGGTAAGAAAAGTAATCAGGTTCAGAAAAGGTACACACATCTGCGCTATAAGTTTGAGTAACGCCTGCTGTAGATAAACGCAACTTAGCTAAGCCGACTAAATCAGCTAAATATTTAGCATTATATTGGATAAAATGAGTTGCCGCTTGCGGATTTTTATTGATAAAAGCATCACGAACATCAGGACCAACTTCAAATGCACAAGGACCAATTGCAGGACCTAAGTATGCGATTAATGTTGACGGTGGTGAATGAAACATCGCCAATGCTTGCTCGATGACGCCCTCACACAAACCGCGCCACCCGGCATGAACAGCGGCAACTTCGGTACCTTGTTGATTACATAATAATATTGGTAAGCAATCGGCCGTCATTACTACACATACATGGCCAAACTGATTACTGTAACAGCCATCAGCTAACGCTATAGCACTGCCTGGGATCAATGTTTGTACATCAACAACATTAGTACCATGAACTTGTTCAAGCCAAGTTGGCTCAGCCGGTAATGATAATTGCTGAGTTAATATTGCACGATTAGCGAATACATCTTGAGGCTTATCACCAACATGTAGCCCTAAATTCAAACTATCAAATGGGCTAACGCTGACGCCACCAAAACGATTTGTCATCGCAATGGCAACGTTAGCTGGTATTGGCCAATCGTGCTCAAGCATTATAAATACACTATCGGATTAAGCTCAGTATCGACTCGTAGTGCTTTTGTCAGCTCAACCATGTCATCAGGGATCGGCGCATGCCAAGTCATGATTTCACAGGTAAATGGATGAGCAAGTTCTAAACGCACTGCATGTAAAGCTTGGCGCTTAAAGTTTTTGAGTAATTCAAAAAACTCTGGGCTCGCTGATTTAGGCGGACGAGGACGACCACCATAAACCGGATCGCCAACTAACTCATGACCAATATGCGCCATATGAACACGAATTTGGTGAGTACGACCAGATTCCAGACGCAAACGTAAACGCGTATGAGCTCGGAACTTTTCAGACACACGATAATGAGTCACCGATGGACGACCTCCATGGATAACGGCCATTTGAGTACGTCTAGTTGCGTGACGTTCAATAGGTTCATCAACCGTGCCACCTGCCGTCATAGTGCCTAATACAATCGCTTCATACTCGCGAACAATATCACGCGCCTGTAATGCGGCAACCAAATGTGTTTGTGCTTCAACTGTTTTAGCAACAACCATTAGCCCTGTAGTGTCTTTATCTAAACGATGAACAATACCCGCTCTTGGTACATGTTCAATATCTGGACAATGGTATAATAAAGCATTCATCAACGTACCGTCTGCATTACCAGCGCCAGGATGAACAACTAAACCAGCTTGCTTGTTAATGACAATAATATGGTCGTCTTCATAAATAATATTTAAGTCGATATTTTGCGCTTTAGCACTCACTTCTTCTTCAAGTGTTGCCGTCACTTCTATCAACTGAGACTCGAAAACCTTTTCCCGTGGCTTGTCGACTGTGATACCGTCAATAGTAATTGCACCAGATAGGATCCATTCCTTGATGCGTGTGCGCGAGTAGTCAGGGAACAAACCAGCTAATGCTTGGTCTAATCTCAGACCGGTTTGTGTTGCTGTGATCTCGCTTTTTAGATTAATCTCTTGTGTCATAGGAACCGTACCCCAGTTTAGGGGTCCAAAGTGAATGTGCTATCTGTTACAATCGGATGTTTTCTATTTTACCGTGAAATGGAAAAATTCTTAACAACAACTTAAAAAGAATTGAATTCAAGTATGTATAAAATTGCCAAAGGTGCCGCCCTAGTATTACTTTCACTGGCTATAACAGCCTGTAGTAGCAGTCCAGAAGACGATGATGTTGCCAGTAAAGCATCACCTGATGTCCTGTATTCTCAAGCAAGAACGTCAATGGAATTAGGTAATTACTCTAAAGCCGTTCGTTCACTTGAAGCATTGGACTCTCGTTTTCCATTTGGTCCGCACAAAACTCAAGTTCAATTAGACTTGATTTATGCGTATTACAAAATGGATGATGCTGCCTCAGGACTTGCCAATATTGATCGCTTTTTACGCCTCAATCCAACACATCCTAATATAGATTACGTCTATTATATGCGTGGTTTAACGAATATGCAGGCAGATAATTACTTATTTCACGATTTAATGAATATTGATCGTACCGATCGTGATCCTAAAAATGCTCAAGATGCATTTAAAGATTTTGATCGATTGATTAAATCGTATCCAAATAGCAAGTATTCTGCCGACGCTCAACAACGCATGCAGTTCTTAAAGAACCGTTTGGCTAAATATTCAATTCAAGTTGCAGAATATTATATCAAAATGAATGCATGGAGTGCAGCTGCTGTTCGTGCTCAATCAGTTATGGAAAAGTTCCCTGGAACACCATCAACTGAACGCGCGTTAGAAATTATGGTTAAAGCGTATGGCGAATTAGGCCAGGAAAAATTACAACAAAACGTTAAAACCGTAATGAAAGCAAACTTTCCAACTAACGAAGTATTATCTAACTAGTCATCATTCAAACTCACGACTATTAATTAATGTTTCGCATTAAACGCTCCTCGGAGCGTTTTTTTATATCTGATTTTTCAATATTGAATAATTGAGTCGCCATTATTCAATATTTTTACTTGTTATGGTTATCACACAAGTAAAACGGCACCATAACACCATTTGCTGTAGCAACCATCATATGAATGAAGTATTTATGACAATATGATACTTAGGCTGAATTACATTCGATACGCCCAAAATACATCCAAACAAATCGATTTTTGATATAAATATTAAAAACAGGTTGACTCAATGGGTCAAAATCCTTTAAATTGCGTCCGTAGCCCGAATAGCTCAGTCGGTAGAGCAGAGGATTGAAAATCCTCGTGTCCCTGGTTCGATTCCGGGTTCGGGCACCATATTTACATTGGTGGCGACAGCGACTAATAGAATAAAGTTATTTCGCGATACATGTTTTGCAGGTGTGGTGGAATTGGTAGACACGTCAGCTTCAGGTGCTGATGCTCGTAAGGGCGTGGAGGTTCAAGTCCTCTCACCTGTACCAAATAACTTTATACGATTTAACAAAAAGGCCTCGCATTGCGAGGCCTTTTTGTTTTTGTTGCTTGTATCACTTTAAAGAGTGTTAAAGCCACATATTATTTAGCTGCTCAGATAACATATTAACTTGATTGCTTCACTGTATCGCTAATAGTTAGTGCATTGACAATAAAATCAGTTGGATGTTAACGCTACAATATCGCTACCTCGTTATGCTCCATCAAACAGTTGGTTCACTGACGAGTCCGTCAACTCGCCAGAAAACCTGCGACAACATAAAACAGTGATTACATGGGCTCAATATAATCCACCATTAGCTGCACAGTTTGATTTCCTCTAAACTCGTTCACATCAAGCTTATAGACCACACGCGCATGTTTAATGCTTGCATCAGGCCATATGGCTAAATCCACATTAAAAGCAATGCCGTCTAACATCGTACTGCCACATTCAGTCTCAAGTAATAATTTTAAGTGTTTTTCACCTACGATACGCTGTTGCACGACCTTGAATACGCCATCAAAGAGCGGCTCTTCAAAGGACTGCCCCCATGGTCCTGCATTTCGTAATAAAAATGCTGTATCAAGCGTCATTAATGGGCTCGATAACTCACCATCAGAGAGCAACTCTCCCGTCAGCTGTTCATAATCTAATACTTCTCTTACCGCATCATCATAAGCTTGCTTAAACTGCTCGAACACATCTGCTTTTAACGATAGCCCTGCTGCCATAGCATGACCACCAAACTTGGTTATCATTCCAGGATAGAGACCATTAATGCGTTCGAGTAAATCTCGCATATGCAGGCCTTTAATCGACCGGGCAGAACCTTTTATCGCACCATCACCGGCATCGGCAAAGGCAATAACCGGCCGATGATAACGATCCTTAATTCGTGAGGCCAAAATGCCAATAACACCTTGATGCCAATCTTCCTGAAAAATGGCGATACCCCACGGCAAATCTTCTTCATTGAGCGACACTTTCGATAAACTCTTTAATGCCTCTTGCTGCATACCCGTTTCAAGTTCGCGGCGCTCTTGGTTTAATCCATCTAATTCGGCTGCCATTCTTCTGGCTAACATAATGTCTTCACACAGTAAGGTTTCAACCCCTAGTGCCATTTCATCTAAACGACCAGCAGCATTGAGCCGAGGTCCAACTGCAAAACCAAAATCAGCAGCAACAATCTTTTCAGGACTCCGCTTAGCCACTTCAAGCAATGCTGTAATGCCAACACGACAGCGGCCACTTCTGACTCGCTGCAAACCAGCATTGACTAGAATACGGTTATTCGTGTCTAGCGACACAACATCTGCGACAGTACCTAAAGCGACAATATCAAGCAATGTGCCCAGATTAGGCTCAGTAATTTGCTGTTGTTGATACCAATTACGCTGCCTTAATTCTGCACGTAAAGCAGACATCAGATAAAACGCTACCCCAACACCGGCAATAGACTTACTGGCAAACTGACAACCGGGCTGATTTGGATTAACAATAACATCAGCATTGGGCAAAGTGCTGCCAGGTAAATGGTGGTCTGTCACGATAACAGTCATTCCCAGCAACTTTGCTGCTGCCACCCCTTCAATTGACGAAATACCATTATCAACGGTAATGAGTACATCTGCATTTTTAGTAAAAGCCACCGCAACAATTTCAGGGCTTAAGCCATAACCATAATCAAACCGATTGGGAATAAGGTAGTCAACATGCTTAGCCCCCATCATTTTCAGCGCCAACATACACACACTAGTCGACGTGGCACCATCAGCATCAAAATCTCCAACAATCAGAATCGATTGCTGCGCAGCAATAGCATCCGCAATAATCACAGCGGCTTCTGCAAGCCCTTTCATGGTATCTGGGCGCAATAACTTACTTAGCACTAATTCGCAGTTATCTTCATTGACGCCACGGCGAGCATAGAGCTGTTTCAGTAATGGTGATAAAGAAGCAGGTAAATGACTATCATCAACCTGAGGGCGACGGACTATTTTATGAGACAAAAGGCAACCTTAAACGGGTAATTAGAGAAAAGAGCATAACAAAAAGGTGAGCCTAAGCTCACCTTGATTTTACGTTTTTAGCACACGCTTTACGACGTTGATTTACTAGTCTGAATTATAAATTCGATTCAATCGTACGTAATAAGTCTGCCGGAGCTTGATAACCAGGTACCATCACACCATTTTCTAAAATCAACGCTGGTGTGCCGTTAACACCGAATGACATACCTAACTTATACTGCGCTGCAATATCAATATCACAACTAGCCGCTTTAACATTGCCACCATTTTTAGCTTCTGTCATCGCTTTTAAAGGATCTTTAGCACACCATACCGCTTGCATCTCGTCTGCATTAGCAGATGGAATGCCCGCACGAGGATAAGCTAAATAACGAATCGTAATACCTAAATCATTATAGCCTTGCATTTGATTATGCAGCTTACGGCAATAACCACAATCTACGTCGGTAAATATTGTGACCACATGCTTTTCGTTTTTCGCTTTGTAAACCAACATCTCATCTTCAAACGGCTTAAGTAACTCTATACGAGGTCCAGCTAAAGCTGCCTCAGTTAAGTTTTTCATGCCTTTATCCATGTCATACAGATTGCCATGAAATAGCTTTGCGCCATCTTTGGTGACGTATAGGACTCCGCGATCTGTTAGTGCTTGATATAAACCATCGACTGGAGATTGTTGAATGAGCATCACGTTGACCCCTAAGGTTTCAGTGAGTTTTTGCTTTAATGCTGATTCATTGGATACATCGGTCGCAGTTGCCGCTGACACAATAGGGGCAATAATAAGGCTGGCAACAAGGGCGAATGCTTTAGTTAACTTCATGGTAATTCCTATATTACACGGGTTCATAATCAATAGACCCGACTTCGTAAGCAAAACTTACAGATTTAATTTCGCTAGCGCAACAAATACTCATTATCTTAAATGTAAGAATTTGAAACCCACACGGATACACAACCCGCTAAGCTAACCGCGTGGATGATGTTGGCTATGTAGTTGCTGTAAGCGTACTTTAGCAACATGTGTATAAATTTGAGTGGTCGATAAATCACTGTGACCGAGTAACAATTGTACCACACGTAAATCTGCGCCATGGTTAAGTAAATGGGTAGCAAAAGCATGGCGTAACGTATGTGGAGATAGATGACATTGAATACCGGCTCTGGCCGCATACAATTTAATTCGATGCCAAAAGGTTTGTCTGGTCATCATTTGCCCACGGCGAGAGGGAAACAAAACATCAGACTGTTTCATACTTAATAGTTCAGCACGAGCAAACTTGATGTACTGCTCAACAGCTGTAATGGCCAGTTCACCTAAAGGGACCAAACGCTCTTTGCCTCCTTTACCCATCACCCTCACTAAACCTTCGCGCAAACTAATCTGCTCCATCGTTAAACTTACCAATTCAGTTACCCGCAGCCCTGTGGCATACAAAAGCTCTAACATGGCTTTATCTCGGTGCTCGATCGGATCATCAATATTTGGCTCTGATAATAAATTGTCTATTTGCGCTTCAGACAATGTATCCGGTAATTGGCGAACGAGCTTAGGTGACTTGATTAAAGCAGTCGGGTCTTGGCTAATTTTCTGCTTAACTAATAAGTAAGCATAAAAACGCCGTAAACTACTGAGAAGTCTCGCTGTACTACTTTTAGCAAATTGCTTATCAAAACGTTCAGCAAGATAATCACGCAGTAAGGCCTGGTCAACTTGCAGTAAATCCTTACCTTTAGTCAAAATGTAACGTTCTGCATTTTGTAAATCTGTACGATAAGATACCAAGGTATTATCACTTAGCCCGTTAGTTGACCATAAATCATCAAGAAACTGGTTAATTAAAGGATCGGGTTGATAAACAGGTTTGGCCAAAGCGGTATCCAATAAATAATAAAAAACGACGTTAGATAATCTATCATAACGTCGTTATATTGCTCTGTTAATTATGATCTATTTAACAATTAAGCATCCGCTTTTTGATCCAGATTTTTGGGTATAAACAAACACACAATTGCCGTTAACGCAGTAGGTAGCAACCAAGCCATCCCCTCTACATGCAGTGGCATAAAGTCTAGGAAGCTCATATCCATGCCTGCCGTTTGTAACCCATCAAAAATACCGAAAAATAATGCCACACTCAGCACGACACGATGCGAAAATGCCGGTCTAGCAAAGCGTTCTGTCAAAAAAGTCACCAATACCAATGCTATCGCAACTGGGTAAATCGTCATTAACACAGGAATACTGATGCTTATTAATTGCGATAAACCTACGTTAGCGACAGTGGCACAAATCACACTTAATAAAACCACCAGCAACTTGTACGATAATCTAGGCATTAATTCATTAAAAAATTCAGAACAAGCGGTGACTAAACCAACCGCAGTCGTTAAGCAAGCAAGCGTCACAACCGTTGACAGCATTAAGGTGCCAATATTGCCAAAATGATGAGTCACATAGTTTGTTAAAATTTGGCCACCATTGTCGGCACCAATAGCAAAATCACCTGCTGAAGCACCAAGATAAAATAACGACACATACACAAATGCTAAACCACCAGCAGCAATAAATGCTGCACGAACTAAATACTTAGTTTGATCGGCCGCATCGTTAACACCTTTTTTGCGCAACAAATCGATGATTAGCATACCAAACATCAATGATGCCAAGGTATCCATGGTGTTATAACCTTCAATAATCCCTTTGGTTAATGGACTATTAATATATTCACCAACCGGCAGGTTCACCTCTGCGCCAGGAAGAATAATCACAGAACTGGCTAATCCCACCAATAGTAGAATCAATACAGGCGTAAGTATTTTACCAACGCTATCGAGTAATTTTCCTGGAAATAAAGATAAAAACATCACAATGGAGAAAAACACCAAAGTATAAATAAGTTGCGCAATACTGAACTCTTTGCCGCCGAGCATCATTAACGCATCGGGATTACTAATAAAAGGTCTTGCGCCAATTTCAAATGCCACCAATGCAGTACGTGGGGCGGCAAATGCTGGGCCAATGATGATATAAATCGCAATGGCTAATGCTGTAGCCGCAAACGCAGGTAATAACGCCATCACTTTACCGTTAGCTTTAGCAACGGCAATTAAGCCTATAAGTGGCATACCCACTGCGGTAATTAAGAAACCGAACATCGCAAAAGACATATTCTCGCCAGCAAGCATGCCAGCAAAAGGTGGGAAAATTAAGTTACCCGCACCTAAAAAAAACGCAAAGGTCATAAACCCTAACCCTAGCGTATCAGTCACACTCATTTTGGTTGTTTGCACTACTAGCCTCGTTTTATTGTTATGTTTTTTAACAAACCTAATTGATTACGCCATAATTAGCTACTGCTGAGCTGAACGAATAATAAATTGTAAAGTTAAAAATACACTTAAAAAATAGTAAACTTTGTTAAGAGAGTAACGAAAATGACTCGTTAACTCAGTATTCAGCGTTACATCCCTGTCAAATAGCCTTAATTAGACTTTTTACTCGATTTAATTCGTAAAAAAGCGCGCAAACTAATACCAAATATCGCCTTAATACTCAAGCTCCAGCCCCCTAAACAATAAAAAAAACCAGTTTAGTTACGATTTATGGCAAGACTTGTGTACATATTCACCACATCTATGATTTTTAAGTTAATTGACCATAACAAAAAGTCAACCATACAGGCTGGAGACAATTAACACGCGACAGTAAAAATCAAAGCAGTTATGATCTTATCCGAGTCGTCCACACAGCCCAAAGAGTAATCAATTATCTATGTCTTTTACGTTTAAACAATTTCATATCGATGATCAACAGTGTGGTATGGCAGTCAGTACTGATGCCGTTTTACTCGGAGCTTGGGCTGAATTAACTCAATCAAGTCATATTTTAGATATCGGTGCAGGAAGTGGTTTACTCAGTTTAATGGCTGCACAACGAAGTCCTCATCACACCAGTATTATTGCAGTAGAAATAGACAATGCTGCAGCAAAGGCTTGCCAATTTAATATTAAGCAAAGCCCTTGGTCAGAGACAGTGCAACTATTTCACGGTGCTATTCAAGACTTCCAACAACGGCACAACAACAATGATGAGCCATTATTCGACCATATTATTTGTAACCCTCCCTACTTTGAACAGGGCACACAAGCGAAAAATAGTGCACGTGCTGACGCCAGACATACTAATACCTTGTCCTTTGCAGAATTACAGAACGTGATTAGCCAATTACTAGCCCCGCAAGGCACGGCAAGTGTTATTTTACCGCTGCAAAGTTTAGCCAGTTTTATCCAACAACTTAACGCTTATGGTCTATTCGTTGCTAAGCAGCTTGATATCATTAGCATTGAGGGAAAGGTAGCTAACCGATCAATATTAGCAATCCAACACGACCCAACAACAGCTGAACCACAAACACTAACCAATCCTGCTGTGGAAACTCAGTATCATCAAATGACGATCCGCGATAAACAAGGGCGATACAGCGAAACGATGATAGATTTATGTCGTCCATTCTACTTAAAGCTTTAGCCTGCTCATTAGGTCAGCTATAATACTCAACTATTTTTCAGCGAGACCAGCGCATGCAATTTGAAGATTTCCAGCTCGACCCTAGCTTATTAGAGTCACTCAAGGCCATGGGACACAACACCCCTACCACTATTCAGCAGCAAACTATTCCATTGGCCATGGATCAGCGGGATATTTTAGCGCGTGCGCCAACCGGCACCGGTAAGACAGCCAGTTTTTTACTGCCTGCTTTACAGCACCTTATTGACTTCCCACGTCGTTTTGAAGGCCAAGCACGCATTTTGGTGCTAACGCCAACACGTGAATTAGCCAGTCAAATTCATCGTTATGCAAGCCATTTAGCCACTGGGCTTGAGCTTAATATCGCCATTATTACTGGTGGTGTGCCATATGGCCCACAAGAAGAAGCACTTGCAGACAATGTTGATTTATTGATCGCCACCCCTGGTCGATTAATGGAATACCTAGATAAAGACAAATTTGACGCCACTGAAGTTGAAATTTTAATTATTGATGAAGCTGACCGTATGCTTGATATGGGTTTCTCATCAGTAGTGCAATCAATTGCCATTGAAGCTCAAGGCCGCAAACAGAACATGCTGTTTTCTGCCACGCTTGAAGGTAATGGGGTTAACCGTTTCGCTCGCGACTTATTAACCGATCCAGTAATGGTCGATGTTGAAGCGCCACGCAGTGAAAAAGCCAAAGTACACCAGTGGGTTCACTTGGCTGACGATCAAGCACATAAATTTGCGTTGTTATGTCATATTCTTCAACAAGAAAATGTTACACGCACCATTGTGTTTGTTAAAACTCGCGAAATGGTTGCCAGCCTTGAAGGTTTATTGCTAAAAGCGAATATCCCATGTGCATTTATGCGTGGCGATATGGAGCAGAAAAAACGCTTCCAAGCACTGGGTCGTTTTTCTAAAGGCGAAGTGAATGTGCTTTTGGCGACAGATGTTGCAGCTCGAGGAATCGATGTTGATGATATTACTCATGTGATTAACTTTGACATGCCACGTTCTGCTGACGCGTATGTTCATCGAATTGGCCGTACTGCGCGTGCGGGCGCAAAAGGAACAGCGATTTCATTAGTTGAAGCGCACGATATGCGTATTGTGTCTAAAATTGAACGTTACATTGAGATCCCACTGAAACGCCGTGTGATTGAAGAACTTCGCCCTAAACACAAAGAAGCTAAAGTGCCTGGTAAGAAAAAAGCCAATGCAAAAGATGCTCGAGTTAAATCGAAAAAATATAAGAAAAAGTAACTTTTAGGCAGACTTATATTACGTCCTAAAATACATTGACCAACTAGTATTAAAGCGAATTACTCTGTAATTCGCTTTTTTTATCCCTAAAGCCTATAAATCATCACTAACTAGACCTAATACCACTGCAAAGTGTCAAGATATGTCAATTTATGCACAAAAAACACCCACCAAGTAAATCAATTCTAAGCCGCTAATTACTATGAATTAAAACGTTAACAGTACATTTCATCCTAGCTCAAACATCTCAAAAATATCCGTTTATTAAGCTTTAATCGTAGAATCATAAAAAACACAAAATTTTGAAACATTTTATTTACATCAAACTATTTAGATAAACGTCATACTCTGTTAATTTAGATGTAATGAGTCATAAAAATGAATCTGAATGAACATGTTAGCCAACGAAGTTAACTGTCTTTAGCATTATTTCAGCATGGATACGCAAAAGAAATGATAAAAATCATACTAAGAAGGTTGTCACCACTCTTGATCATTATTGTATTTGTTGGGTTAGCCCTGGCACTTATTAGCACCCAAGAAGCTCCAGAGCAAAAAGATGAAGCTATCAGTGTACCTATTATTGATGTGCAAACTGTTACGCCGCAAACCTTGTCACTTAACTTACCCTCTTATGGCGTGGTAAATCCCAAATATAAAACTCAGCTTGTCACCGAAGTTCAAGGGCGCATGTTGGGTATTTCAGCCAATTTTGTTGCCGGTGGCGTGGTTAAAAAAGGCGAACAACTGGCTATTATCGAACCATCTGATTACGAAGCTGACCTTATTCAGGCCGAAGCGACTGTCGCTCAAGCAACAGCTGCATTAAATGAAGAAAAAGCCCGCGGTGTAGTGGCTAAAATTGAATTTAAAGACTTTGGCAAAGGCTTACCGCCAGAGCTAGGGTTACGTATTCCACAACTGAAAAAAGAACAAGCCAACGTCAAGTATGCAGAAGCTGCATTAGCACGCGCACAACGTAACTTAGCGCGCACCGTTATTCGCGCGCCATTTGACGGCATAATTAAGGCCCGCAATGTCGACTTAGGCCAATATGTCACGTTAGGCACAAACTTAGGTGAGCTATACGACACCAGTATTGCCGAAATCAGATTGCCGTTAGCAAATGAAGATCTCGCTTATTTAGAGTCTGTCGATAATCCTGAAACCGCAGTGACACTCACAGCATTGCTGGCGGGTAAGCAAGTCTCTTGGCAAGGAAATATAGTGCGCAGCGAAAACGTCATCGACGAACAAACTCGCATGGTATACCTCGTTGCTGAAATTCATGACCCGTATCTGCGCAACAACAAAACCGAAGGTCAGTTACCCTTAAAATACGGCAGCTTTGTTAATGCCGTTATCACAGGCAGAACCGTTAATGATGTAGTAAAGCTACCTCGTCATGTGGTGCGTAATGGTCAGGTTGCCGTAGTGAGTGCAGATAATATTATCGAAATGCGCAAGGTGAACATTATTCGCTCAGACGTTGATACCATTTATATTCAAGGCAGTTTCAAGGCAAATGAGCGCGTATCAACCACTAGCATTAACAGCTTGAATTCAGGACAGGCTATCAAAGTACTGGGTGAAGAAACCAAGACTGAACCAGTCGATACTGACACCCAAGCCGCTACGACTGCAGGTGAATAATAATGGATACTAATAAAGGAATTATCGCCTGGTTTGCCCGCAACAGTGTCGCCGCCAACTTACTGATGGCAGCCTTGCTTATTGGCGGTTTGTTTAGTGCTGTACTGATTAATAAAGAAATATTTCCAACATTTGAATTAAACCTCATCAATATCAATGTGGCCTACCCCGGTGCTGCGCCACAAGAAATTGAAGAAGGGATTAATATAAAAATTGAAGAGGCTATTCAAGACATAAGCGGGATTAAAAAAGTCACTTCTGTTGCCAGTGATAGTGTTGGCTCAGTGACGATTGAAGTCGAAGACGGCTACGAAGTACAGCAAGTTTTAGATGAAGCCAAGCTGCGTATCGATGCTATTGCGACCTTTCCAGATAACATCGAAAAACCCAATATTTACCAAATAAAGCCAGAAAACAATGTCATTTGGGTGTCGGTCTATGGCGACATGACCTTGCATGACATGAAAGAAATGGCGAAGAGTATTCGCGACGACATTACCGATTTACCCGCGGTCACTCGAGCAAAAGTTACTGGTGTTCGTGACTACGAAATAGGCATTGAACTGTCTGAAGACAAATTACGTGAATATGGTATTACGTTTACCCAAGTCGCTTTAGCAGTACAAAACTCATCGATTGATTTACCCGGTGGCTCGATTCGTGCCCAAGACGGTGACATCTTACTACGTACAAAAGGCCAAGCTTATACTGCAGATGACTTTGCTCAAATTGTAGTAGAAACCCGTGCTGATGGCAGCCGGATTATGTTACCGCAAGTGGCCACCATTAATGATGATTTTGAAGAACGTTTAGAGTACACCCGCTTTAACGGCAAACCTGCTGCCGTGATTGAAATTACCAGTATCGACGATCAAAATGCGTTAGATATTTCTTCGCAAGTTAAAGCTTATGTTGCCGAACGTAAAAAGAGCTTACCAAGTAATATTCAACTTGATACCTGGGGTGATTTAACTCACTACCTGCAAGGCCGTTTAAACATGATGTTGTCGAACATGTTTTATGGCGCCCTGCTGGTATTTATTATTTTGGCTTTGTTCTTAGATCTTAAACTCGCTTTTTGGGTCATGATGGGCTTACCGGTGTGCTTTTTGGGCACCATGCTACTGATGCCACTTGAGCCGTTTAACATGTCGATTAACATGCTGACCTTATTCGCGTTTATTCTGGTGCTGGGGATCGTCGTCGACGATGCCATTGTCATCGGCGAAAGTGCCTATACCGAGTTAGAGGAAAACGGACACTCGTTGGATAACGTGGTAAAAGGAGTACAAAAAGTAGCAATGCCAGCCACTTTTGGGGTTCTCACTACCATTGCAGCCTTTATCCCGATGATTATGGTCTCCGGACCCATGGCCATTATTTGGAAATCCATCGGTATGGTGGTGATTTTGTGTTTAGCGTTTTCGCTGATTGAATCAAAACTGATTCTACCCGCGCATTTAGCTCACATGAAAATCAAAAAACGCAGAGCACCGACTCATTTTTTATCGCGGTTTAAATTTTCCCTCAACGAATGGTTACAGCATTTCATTCATAACGTCTATCGTCACTTTTTAGAGCGTTGCATTAAACAACGTTACAGCGTAGTGGCAGTGTTTATTGGGGTACTGATTTTGTCGATTGCGTTAGTGCAAAGTGGCAAAGTGCGTTGGGTTTTCTTTCCTGATATCCCATCCGATTTTATTCAAGTACAACTTGAAATGGAAGAAGGCAGCTCTGAACAAAACACCTTAAAAGTGCTACAACAAGTCGAAGATGCGTTGTACAAGATGAACGCCAAACTTGAAGAACAATATGGTTACCCAATGGTGAAACACAGCTACATTGAGCTTAGCTCACGCAGTAGTGCGTTTGTGTTTACCGAACTGACCAAAGGCGAAGACCGCGAAGTAGACGGCGTCGCAATTGCAGAAGAATGGCGTAAACAACTGCCCGAGTTATTGTCAGTTAAAAAGCTTAACATCAATGCCAGTACCAACGATGCTGGCGGCGACTTATCATTCCGCTTAACGGCAACCGACCTAGGCCAATTGTCTGAAGCGGCCAAAGTGCTTAAAGCTAAATTAGCCACTTATGAAGGCGTTTATGATATTACCGATAACTTCTCATCGGGCTCGCACGAAATTCGTTTAAACATTCGCCCAGAAGCAGAAGCACAAGGACTAACACTGTCTGATTTAGCTCGCCAAGTCCGTTACGGCTTTTATGGTTATGAAGCCCAACGTATTTTACGTAATAAAGAAGAAGTGAAAGTTATGGTGCGTTACCCATTAGAGCAACGCCGTACTGTGGGTGATCTTGAAAACATGCTTATCCGCACTCCGTCAGGCGCGGCGGTACCATTCTCAACAGTAGCAGATATTGAATTAGGCGAGTCATATGCGTCTATTACTCGTGTCGATGGCCGACGAGCTATCACCATTACGGCTAATGTGAATAAAAACAATGTTGAACCATCAAAAGTGATCGCTGAAATTCAGGAAGATTTTTTACCTGAATTAACCGCACGATTCCCTAAAGTGGCTTCAGCATTGGATGGCGGCAGCTTGGATGAACAAAATGCCATGCTAGGGTTAGCGCAAGGCTTCTTTTTTGCCATGTTTACTATTTATGCCTTAATGGCTATTCCATTAAAATCGTACACTCAACCGCTCATTATCATGTCTGTGATCCCGTTCGGCATAATTGGCGCCTTGTTTGGTCACTATATTCTTGGTTTATCTATGAGCGTATTAAGCTTATGCGGAATTGTGGCGCTAGCAGGGGTAGTGGTAAACGACTCGCTTATTTTAGTCGACTTTGTTAACCGAGCTCGTGAAGAAGGTAAGTCGCTAATGCAATCGGCTATCGACTCTGGTTGTTATCGCTTTAGAGCAATTATCTTAACCTCGCTAACCACCTTTGTTGGCTTGGTGCCGATTATTATGGAGAAAAGCTTACAAGCTAAAATTGTCATCCCAATGGCAACATCGTTAGCTTTCGGTATTTTGTTCTCTACCGTAGTAACGTTAATTTTAGTGCCGATTTTGTACATTATTCTTGATGATATAAAACGCCTATTAAGACGATTTTATATTTGGTGGTGGCAACCTAAACCTGCTGAAAGTGAGTTCAGCTCTGACGAGCACCATTAATAGAATTAATCCCGATTGTTAACAAAAAAACAGAGCTAACTTAGCTCTGTTTTTTTTGCAGTAAAATCTGCGAGCTGAGCAACATAGTCACTATTAAAATTCAGCTAAAATGACCGCTATAATCTCCATGAAAGAAAGCCTGACATGACCGACACAACGTTACCAATGCCAACCTCACCTATACCAACATTAGTTTACGATATCGGCAAGCACCGTTATCTCAATATTACTGCTAGGTGCACCTTAAGATGCCAGTTTTGCCCCAAACATAATGGCTCCAAACAAGTGCATGATTATGACTTATCACTCACTAAACGCATTATCGCTGAGGACGTTTTACCCTTGCTAGGCAATGTACATGAGGTTGAAGAATATGTTTTTTGCGGCTTTGGTGAACCGACTTTAAACCTTGACTGCTTACTGCAAGTTGCTCATGCAATAAAAGCGCAAGGCGGCAAAGTGCGATTAAACACTGACGGCCTCGGTAACCACTTTCATAGAAGGAATATTTTGCCAGAGCTCAGTCAATGTATAGACAGTTTGTCTATTTCGCTTAACGCCGATACACCAGAAAGCTATCAACAACATTGCCGCCCTAAGCTTGCCAATTCGTATACTGCATTGCTGGATTTTATTAAGCTTGCACCGAGTTATATCTCCCAAGTTCAAGTGAGTGCCATTAACGGACTCGCTAATGTCGACATTGACCGCTGCCGTGATATAGCAGAACGAAATGGCGTAGTATTTAAACAGCGGGAACTTGATAACATTGGTTAAACAAATAGCGCCTAATCGCAGCTAGACGTTTTCGCGACTGCCGGCTTCATGCTAGTATTGCCACCAAGAGAATGCTAAAAAAGTGGCACCATGTCTAAACACACAGCTGTGAGTTCTTCAAACTCGTTATTAATTTCTTCACAGGCGACTCATTGGTCGCAACAGCACATTCTTTCGCTGTTAAGCCAATTGATTATTTTATTAATTGCGGTGTTTATTGTCACTAGCATGGTGGTCAATTTAGGCGAGCGTCGCCTACAAGAAGATTGGGCAGATCAGCGCTATAGTGAGTTACAAACTGTCGCGTCCTTAGCCTATGACAAAGTGTCATTTTTACAGTTTAGAACCCAAATCATAGCCAAAGGTGAGTTACTGAGACAATACCTGCAAAACCCATCAGAAAAGCTGCAATTAAAAACCATCGAAAACTGGGATTCATTAACTGACAATATTCCAGAACTGCTTGGGCTGGCATTGTTTAACCCTCAAGGGCAACTCCAATTTGCCACTACCGGTAGTTTCAATAACATGCAACTCCCCGCTGCATTATTAGGCTCGGGCAGAAATATGGGCGGCAACGACATTTACACTTCACCAATGGCATTTACGCCGATTGATGGCATCTTAGAACCCTATTTTTATCAGTTATCATGGATTGAAAATCCAGACCAAAGTATTAAAGGCTATTTGGTCACTTACAATTCGATCGTTAAATTACTTGAAACAATAAAACCGGCTTTTTTTAATCAAAATTCACCATTGCTCATGCTAGATACTCAAGGGTTCCTCTATGCAGGAGCCAACCAACCTGCACCACTAGACAATATGCCCGATGCACTAGGCGCAAGTTTAAAGCAATCTTACCCAGAATTGTGGCGAGTGATGGCCATGAATAACTTTGGCCAATTTCACAGCCATGATTCCACTTTCGTGTATTTAAAAGTCGAGTTAACCAGTCAATACGAAACCAAAAGAGAATACTTTCTATTGTCTTATATTCGTCATGACGACATTGCTGCTCGATATGCACAATGGCGAATAGTGATCATTATCGCAGGATGTTTAATCGCTCTGCTCGCCAGTTTACTGATAATACTAAGGCATAGATTTGTACTTGAGCGACGCGCAAAGCAAAATAGCGTTCAATTGAGTAACGGTTTGTTTAACAGCGAATTGAGCTGTTTAATCGTTAACGATAGCGGTCGAATCCAGAGCATAAATGCCAAAGCTGCTGCTGCA
The DNA here is from genome assembly GCF_014164215.1 of Shewanella sp. SG44-2. Taxonomy (NCBI): domain Bacteria; kingdom Pseudomonadati; phylum Pseudomonadota; class Gammaproteobacteria; order Alteromonadales; family Shewanellaceae; genus Shewanella; species Shewanella sp. SG44-2. Next base: position 21,703 of record NZ_JACJEU010000034.1, on the reverse strand, counting down.
CTATCTTTACCAGCTGACGTTCTTAAAGACCGCAGCTTGCAACGAGTATTGCATCTTGATGATGAACGCTTTAATCACATTAAAGAGGCGTTAACCCATCATAAACAATGGCATGGTGAGATCAGTTTAGAGACGCTAAATAGTAGTATGCTACAAACACATATTCGCAGTAAAAAGTGCCCTAACAGTAATGAACATTACTGGTTAGTCACATTTGAAGACATTACCGCATTGTTTGAAAGTCAACGCCAAGCCTATCTCTATCAATTAATGAGTAGCGGAGCGGTTGCTATGGCACTCACCGATGCCAGTGGATTAATAATAAAATGTAATAACCAATTTGATCACCTGATGTCTTTACACGGAGACACCAATATTTCGATCACCGAACTACTCGGCGATGAGCTGAAAAATCAATGGCAAAATATTACTGCACAAATTAGCCTACAGGGAGAGTGGACTGCGCAAGTTATGCCATTTAACCATAGTCGTTATGACCATTGTTTAAAAACGACGCTAGCAGGCCAATTGACATTTGAAGGTGATATTGAATACCTTATTTGCACATTTGAAGAGACCACACCAGCGGTGTCGACCCAAAGTAACAGTAACGTCATTGGCCATAGAAGCGCCATAGTGCTTCGTTTAAATGAGCTTGAAAATTACTTTTTCAAGCTCAGCGAACTCACTAAAGAACACTCAAGCTTACTGGTAATGGATATTAACCCAGAAGGAATTTTCAGTAATATGGGTAATATGAGCCAGCTTGAAAAGCGTCAAAAGGACATTGAACTGCAATTATTGATTGAGTTACCGCTTAATTATCAAATAGCACAATGGCAACTCGGAAAGCTCGTCATCTTGCTGACCGAAACAAATGCAAACTCTGCACATCAATATGCGATTAATATGCTTCAAAGTCTTGAAGAAAAGAATTTAGGTGAAGGGATTAACATTGGTATCGCCAGCTACTTGCAGCCACAAAGTTTAGATACATACCTAGCTAACGCTGAAATAGCATTAAAAAGAGCTAAACAATCTGTTGACCAGAACATTTGCCAAGCCTTTACGCGCCCCACGAACAATCAAAGTAATCATTAAACTAACAACCGCCGGTGAAATTGATCGATAAAATCACCTGACGCAGTATTGTGTAACGTCAGGTGATATTCAATTGGAACCGTTGTTTAATGACAGGATAACTCCCATCCATTAGCGACTCGATGAGCACTTAAATACGAGTATTGCGTTCAATCGAACCTTAAGCGTGTGGTTTCGGATGACTAACCACTTCAGGAAGGATCTCATCAGATTCGAGCCTGAAAGGCTGAACATTATCAGGCAGTTTACTTTCGGTAATTTCAACAATGCTTGAACGATTCATGGTCACTTTAAAGCGAGCATATTCAGGTTGTTGCTTTCCGTCACGTAACACCGCAACCAAATTGACTTGATAACGACGCTCAACAGATTCATTGCTAATATTGCCTTCACTTTCTGAGTATATTTTAGCTTTTCCGCGCTCTAAATGGCGTGCAAAAGGCACTAAACTGAAATTCACTTGTTCTTGTATCTGTGAATAATCTGCCTCAAAGGGCTTATTGGTTACCTTAGTTGCAATACGATAATGCAGTACTTCCGAGTCCACTTTATTCTGGCTGTGGCGTTGCCTCATAATATCTGAAACCGCTTTAGGAATATCTTGGCTGCGCATAAATTCAAGCCAAACTAACTGCTTGGCCACCACTGTTTGAGTGGTGGTATCACGTAAAATACGGCTCCACCTTGGACGACCGCGTTGGATAAGGCGCCACATCGCATTACGAAAATCCTCTTTAAAGATTTCCCTGAAACCATAAATGACTGCTAACGTCAGTAGCAAGGTCAAGGTTAATCCATTAAAGAAACCTTGCGCTTTTATAATCAACGCCGATACCACTAGCATTACCAGCCCAGTGGCGACGCCAGTAACAAACTTCTTTAGCCCTACCCCAAGCGGTTTTAATTCTTCTTTTAATACTACGCCTTGTTGAATGAGTCGACGCAATAGCAACATCTTATTAGAAATACGGTTGGCGTCTTGCTGGGTTTGCATAGAGTTGTATTTACATACTTGCTCGCGGTAGTGATTTTCGTTACGACATAAGTTAAGTACTTTTTCTTTAACATCACTATAGTCAGCACTTCTAGGACTACGTGCTAATGTCTTTAATAACTGCTGTTCACAAAACCAAGACAAGTAGTTATCTGCATGCTCAAAATAAGATTTCCACTTAGGATCATTCGGTTCATTGCGACGAAACTTTTTCAATAGTTGCGTAACCACATCACAAAGTTCATCTAAAGCAGGATAAAACTCATTGAGATCAAGTTTTTGGTGTAGCTCTTTTACGTCAGTTTCAATGGCAACAGCAAATTGATAAGCGAATAAATTAAGGTATAAACGAAACTCTTCTAAGGTTCGTTTATTTAAACTGACGAAACGAGACTGAACTAATGGTAAATGCAGCCCTTTAGAATAATAAGAGCGACGTCCAAGAATACTACTGTGATAATAATCCTCTTCATCTAAGGTATGCGAACCAATGCCCATTTCTGTTGGCAAATAAAAATACAGATCAAATACCCGCTGATCACCAGGGCCCATTTGATGACTGAACTTAATTGATAACGCTTCTTCTTGTTTTACTTTAACTTTTGCCACTATATATTTCACACACCTTTTAAAATTGACACTGATCTACTATACCGCAAAGGGAATATTAAGCTAAAAGTTAATTTATTCAATCAAAATTAGTCTGAAGTATTTGCGGATAGTAACTGACAGGACCAGGTGTTATTACTTGGAAGGAATTTTAACGTTGCTTTGGTCAATGTCTGATCTAGGTCAATCACTTGAATCTTCTGAGATACACTAAAACCATCCTTAAAGTCAGGGGTAGTTATGCCATATTCGTTACGTAAATATGGATGTAGTCGACTGTTTTCTTGCCAACTGATAGGTTGTAGTGTTAATTCTAGATGATAAGTAAATGAGCCCATATCAACACGCTTGACCTTACCTAATAGATTAGCAATTTCAGTAACATCTGTTGAGGAATCAAGTTTATAAGTCAATTGAGCTTGATGATGATCAATGTCTAACATTAACCATAAATTGCTTTTATCAACCGTTAATAACGATTCTCCTTGTTGACTAAAATAGCCATCAGCATGGCAATTGAAATACCAAACATTATGGGTATTTGCAATACGATTCAGAACACTAATAGCAATAAATATGATAAGCAGAAAACTTAATACAAAAAAAAGCTTACCGCGTTTTGACCGCAGTAATCGGTGCATTTTAATGTGTATTAATCTAGCCACAAATGTGTACCTTTTGTAGCCATTGCTGGGTGATAAATGGCGTACTCATATCATCGATACTGACTTTAACGCTATTAACTAATGGTGTCGTTTCACTCGCGTCGGTCAATGTGAAACTCATATAATCTTGATTGGCAGACAGAGCAACGTGAATTGAATCCCAGCGAATATTATGACAAAGACGTAATTGCGATGATAAGCAGTCCGCATGTAATATGGCATCTTGCTGATTATTATTGCCAAATACAAATAGCTGAACAATATGCCCATCAGGGGTCAACACTTGACGCAATACATCGGCCTGGGCAAACTCCGGAGGGTTTAGCTTAGAGTAAACAAATAACAACACACCTAATAGAATTACAATAATAAACAGATACTGACCTAAAGATAATAGCCGCTCAGGTAGTTCCAATATTTTGGTACGCTTAGCGGTGGCTGTGGTATATAAAATCACCCCCTGTTCTGGTACATATTCAATAAGATTGGTATGGCGCTGACACATGTAATTGATAATTTTGCTGATAATATCGAGTAGTTCAGCATGGGATAATTGGTGAGGACAGTCGCCTGAAATAGCCACAGTTTCAAGCATAGATAAGGGAACAACTTGACCACGATGTTGGACTAACTGGCTCAAAACCCAATACTCGTGATCATTTAAATGCCACTGAGTTGCCGTGGTCTGATCGACCAACAAACGTCGTGTATTGTCGAACCAACAACATCCTATTTGCATCGCACTGTCTCAGTGTATCGACCGATACAAAAAGTATACTCTCAAAGTGAGAGTTGCATGGTTGTTAAGTCGGCTATCCTGTGGATAATATTGCATATTCGTGAACTAGTTCGCGAATATGGTGATTATTTGCGCAAGGTATAATTGCATGATAATGAATGTAGAAATCGCTAATTTATATCATTGTTGATTCGACCGTATTTGGAATGAGAAAGGTTAAAGCAAGGTAAATACAGGCCTAATAAGGAGTGCAGTTAATCAAGCAGGCAATAGTATAAATAGAGTCATCAATAGCGAGCATTTTAAGATAGAATCAACTCAATCAGTGATGAATAACGGTTGGAGGTATATTTTCAAGCGAGTTAATGCCGCGATTGAATAAGGCTACGGATTAACAGTGGCTCATCAGCAAGTGTTTCTGGTATACCAATAAGATAATATTACGGCTAACGGTCCATAAAAAAAGCTGGCAAAGCCAGCTTTCTGTTACTTACACTCAAGTTAACTTAAGGCTATTAACTTAAAATGCGTAAAGTAATGTCATGTTTGTTTCAGTGTCAGTACTTTCTTTGTCATCAAGCGGTTCACTGTTATAACGAACAATAACGGCAAATTTCATCGCTAGAGCACCAACGATATTTGCAGTTAATGACGTTTCAGAACGCGCATCTAATTTACTACCCCAATCGGCAACAAATTTCTGCTGGAACTTAGATGAATCACTGATCTTGGTTTGGAAATCAATCACCGCGTGAGCAACAACGCTGTCGTCGCTATCATAACCTTCTGCCAGTGCTGATTCTTCATCAAGTTGCTGATAAATATAACCAGGACCCGCCTCTGCTTTTAAAGACATTCTGTCGGTGTCAATAAAACGGTGACCATAACCAGCTGAAGTCGTTGAAGTGAAATCGTAACCCGTGAATGGATCAACTTCATAGTTAGTGTTAGCAAACAAATAGCTCACATCATTAATTTGATAGTCGCCTTGCACACCAAGGAAATAACGCTTTGCCGTCACTTCTTCTGTGTCTTCTTTGTATAATCCTTCAAACACATACTCGTTTTCCCAGTCACCTAATTCTTGTTTCAACGCTAGGCGCGCTTTAAACGAAGAAGTATCGGTATTACCTGTGGTTAAAGTCGCACCTAATTCTGCTTCACCAGCAAGAGTGGCATCACCTTCAACAAACTCACTTCCAGCATGTGCTGCAAATGGCATGGTTAGTGTAATTGCTGCAGTAAGTAGCAGTTTTTTCATGTCATTTCGTCCTTTATTTACTATTTACAAAATCTAATGGGGGGCATGCGCTTAAAATTCCCACGCATACTAACACTTTGATCGCAGAATTGAAAAATAGTCATCCCCTTAAGCGCTAAGCTACAAGGCTCTTAGATTGCCAACGGCCACTGCGCCAACGCCACAACATCGCCAACCCTCTAACCCATTCATCAAGCGCTAAAGCGGCCCAAATGCCCAGCAAACCAAACTCTAAGTGGATCCCGAGATAATAAGCTCCAGGCACCGCAATACACCACATTGAGAATAAGCCCATAAAAAATGGGAACTTGGCATCTCCACTAGCTCTTAGTGCATTAATCACCACTAAGTTAAAGGTTCTACCGGGTTCCATAACTAACGTGAGCACAAATAATTGCCCCACAAGGACAATAATGTCCTGTTCATCCGTAAACAGACCGACAAGATTAGGTCCCCATATTGCAACGAATAAAGCCACAATACTGGTCACAATCAAACCCAACTTTAATGCGCGATACATTTGGTGCTCTGCGGCTTTTAATTGCTTAGCCCCCACCATATGGCCAATGATAATTTCGTTACCAATGCCTATCGACAGGCCAAACAATAAGATAAACATACAAATCTGAAAATATAATGACTGCGCCGCTAAGGCCTTATCACCCATTAAGCCAACAAATGACGTGACTACCATAAATTGCAGCATCCATGAGACGTTTTCACCCGCTGCAGGCAAGCCAATGTGAAACACTTTTTTCAGCATGGCTTTATCTGGACGCAAAATACTCGGAATATGTAATGGTATTTTGGTATAGCGTACAAACAACACCATCATAATGCTCACACCCACTAGTCGCCCGACAACAGTACTAATAGCGACACCTGCTACACCCATTTGTGGCAAACCAAACCAACCATAGAGTAATAATAAGTTGCCGATAAAGGTGATCACATTCATCGATAATGTTACCCACATGGCTTGCTGGGTAAAACCATGAGCACGCATTCCCGCCGCTAAGCACATGGCCATTGCTTCAGGAATTAAACATAAACCGACAATTTGTAAGTACAATTTACCATCGGCCATAAGCTCGGCTGGTAAGTTCATTAAATTCAACATCATGGTTGAGCCGGTTAAAATACCTACCGCTGCGACCAAGCCAACTAAGAAATTGAATCCGATAGATGAATACACCACGGCACTGGCTGCAGTTTTATTATTGGCGCCTAAATACTGGGTAATGACAACACTAGCGCCAATACTAACGAAACTAAATAACGTAATCGCTAGCTCAAACACCATGTTACCTACAGACAACGCCGCCACTCCCTGATACGACACATGACTTATCATAAAGGTATTAATTGCTGCTGTTAAAAAGTGCAAAGCAAAGTCGACGAACAATGGCCAGGTCAATGAAAATAAGGATAAGGGAGTATTTGGCTTAACAAGCATATGAGTAATTCAACTATTAAGATGGCTAACAGAATAAGGTTATATCAGTAAGCGATGATGTTTAGGGTCAATTTTTTGAGGCGAGGATGATGCTCGATAGCGTTTAAAAAAACAACGCTTTTCGTTATTTATTGAAAAAAAATCAGCTCATTCGAAAAATGAGCTGATTTGTTATTCTAGCGTAAAACAGGTTTACATGATTTTAGGGTCAAGTTCACCAGATTGATAAGCTTTATACATTGCTTGCAGTGACTTAGGCTTAATTTTAGAGCCCATACCCGCACAACCAAATGCTTCATAACGAGTCGTACAAATGTCAGCCATCGCTTCCATTGATGCTTTCAAGAATTTACGAGGGTCAAACTCTGCAGGATGTTCAGCTAAGAATTTACGCACTGCACCTGTTGACGCTAAACGTAAATCGGTATCAATGTTCACTTTACGCACGCCGTGCTTAATACCTTCAACGATTTCTTCTAATGGTACGCCGTAAGTTTCTGGAATTTCACCACCATACTGGTTGATGATTTTCAGCCACTCTTGCGGTACAGAAGATGAACCGTGCATGACTAAATGCGTGTTAGGGATACGCGCATGAATTTCTTTAATACGGTCTATACGTAATACATCACCAGTAGGCTTACGACTAAACTTATAAGCACCATGGCTAGTACCAATCGCAATGGCCAATGCATCAACATGAGTATCGGCAACAAAACGCGCTGCTTCTTCTGGAGTTGTTAGCATTTGGTCCATGCTCAAAATGCCTTCTGCACCCACACCATCTTCTTCGCCTGCTTGGCCAGTTTCTAAACTGCCTAAACAACCAATTTCACCTTCAACAGACACACCACATGCATGAGCAAAAGCCACAGTACGACGAGTCACATCAACGTTGTACTCGTATGACGCTGGTGTTTTACCATCGGCCATTAACGAGCCATCCATCATTACTGATGACATACCTAACTGAATTGAACGCTGACAAATGTCAGGATCAGTACCGTGATCTTGATGAATACATACCGGAATATCCGGATACTGCTCAAGTGCAGCAGCCATTAGATATTTTAAAAATTGTGGGCGAGCATATTTACGTGCACCAGCAGATGCTTGCACAATTACAGGGCTGTCAGTCGCTTCAGCCGCTTGCATAATTGCACGCATTTGTTCAAGGTTGTTCACGTTAAATGCAGGGACGCCATAACCATGCTCAGCAGCATGATCAAGCAGTTGTCGTAGAGAGATAAGAGCCATTTTGTTCTCCATTAATAGGGTGATTACTCACCTAGGTCGCTATCGTTTGGACGGATTTTACACTCTGGCACAACCTACATCCTGTAGGTTATGACAGAGCATTTTTTTTATAATAATTATTATTAGGTTTTACGGTACAAATACTTGATGTGTGATCTAAGCGCCACGCTTTTCAAGCATTGCTACAGCAGGTAATTCTTTACCTTCTAAAAACTCAAGGAAAGCACCACCGCCAGTTGAAATATAAGACACTTTGTCAGCAATATTGTACTTATCAACTGCAGCTAGAGTGTCACCACCACCAGCAATAGAAAACGCTTTAGAATTAGCAATGGCTTGGGCAATACGCTTAGTGCCTTCGCCGAATTGATCAAACTCAAACACGCCTACTGGGCCATTCCAGACGATGGTTCCAGCTTGTTCAATAATTTTAGCCAGGGCTTCTGCACTGTCTGGGCCGATATCAAAAATCATATCGCTGTCGGTCACGTCCGCAACTGACTTTAATGTTGCGGCTGCTGTTGGGCTAAATTCGCTTGCTACAACAACATCTGTTGGTACTGGAATATCACCACCACGGCTTCTAGCATTTGCCACAAGACGCTTTGCTTCTTCAACTAAATCAGCTTCATACAATGATTTACCAACTTTATAGCCCGCAGCTGCGATAAAGGTATTGGCAATACCGCCACCCACAACAAGTTGGTCAACCTTAGTTGATAAGCTTTCAAGCACGGTTAATTTTGTCGACACTTTAGAACCACCAACTATCGCTACCATTGGACGAGCAGGGTTATCAAGCGCTTTGCCTAATGCATCTAATTCTTGTGATAATAATGGGCCAGCACAGGCAATCGGAGCATAAACACCCACACCATGAGTAGATGCCTGAGCACGATGAGCCGTACCAAATGCATCCATTACATAAACATCACATAATGCAGCCATCTTTTTAGACAGTGCTTCATCGTTTTTACCTTCGCCAACATTAAAGCGAACGTTTTCAAATACGACGACTTCGCCAACATTCACATCAACGCCATCAAGATAATCACTCACTAAGCGCACTGGGCAATCTAACGCTTTAGCTAAATAATCGACTACCGGCTGCATTGAATATTCAGCGTTAAACTCGCCTTCTGTTGGACGGCCTAAATGAGACATCACCATTACGGCGGCGCCTTTTTTCAATGCGAGTTGAATTGTTGGTAATGATGCACGTAAACGAGCATCACTTGTTACAACACCGTCGCTGACAGGTACGTTTAAATCTTCACGAATAAGCACGCGCTTATTTTGTAGATCTAAATCTGTCATGTTAATAATTGCCATAATTAGCAGTTCCTTTTTAAGTTAATACAAAGTCTTGCTGCGCAACGGGCTTAACCCATTGCGACATAATCTATTGATATTACCGATCTAACTTTGCTTGAATCATCGCTAAGCTAGTATCAAGCATACGGTTGGCAAAACCCCATTCGTTGTCGCACCATAATAATAATTTGACCAAGTGGCCGGCACTGACACGCGTTTGGGTTCCGTCTACAATACTCGAACGTGGATCGTGGTTAAAATCACACGATACCAGAGGCTCGTCAGTATAACCTAAAATACCATTAAAACTGCCGTTTGACGCACGTTGCAGCACACTGTTAATTTGCTCAATATTGACTTTTTTCTCTAACGTGACTGACAGGTCGATCGCGGTCACATTTATGGTTGGCACTCGAACAGAAATCGCCTCAAACTTATCTTTCATGTGCGGCAAAATACGCTCAATGCCTCGCGCTAATTTTGTGTCTACCGGAATAATAGATTGGCCCGCTGCGCGAGTTCGGCGTAAATCATCATGATAAGCATCGATCACTTGTTGATCGTTCATCGCCGAGTGAATAGTGGTAATGGCGCCACTCTTAACCTCAAAATGCTTATCCAATACGTCGATAACTGGGACAATACAATTAGTAGTACAAGATGCATTAGAAATAACGGTATGTTCTGCGCGCAACAAATCATGATTCACACCATATACAATGGTCTCATCAACATCTGCAGAAGAAGGATGGCTAATCAGCACTTGCTTAGCACCTGCATGAATGTGTGCTTCGCAAGCTTGACGATCAATTAAGCTGCCGGTGGCCTCATAAACAATATCGATATCAAGCTCTGCCCAAGGCAATAAATTAGCATCAGGTTGATTGAGTAACAAAATGCTGTCATCGCCGATAAGCAACTGATCACCATTTAGCTTAACGGTATGCTTGAAACGACCATGAGTCGTGTCGTATTGGGTTAAATGACAAATGGCTTCTGGCTTTGCCAACTCATTGATCGCCACAATTTGGATTTGTTGACGTTTTCCAGATTCGTACAATGCACGAAGTATTGAGCGGCCAATCCGGCCATAACCATTAATTGCAACTCGAATCATTTAGGGTCCAGAGTAATTAACCGAAGCACTTGTTATTTAATCAATTATGATAAAAACACTGATTAATAAGTGACTTAGCATATATTATTTTACGTGAATTAAAGACATAAAAAAACGGCCTACAATAGTATTGCAGGCCGTTATTATACAGATTAAACACCTAATAGATAAGTGTTTAATCTCAGTTGATTATCCTAAAGATTGGACAGTTTTTACTACATTATCAACAGTGAAGCCGAAATGTTTAAGTAAATCACCACCAGGAGCAGACTCACCAAAGGTGGTCATACCCACTACAGCACCATCAAAACCAATATATTTGTACCAGAAGTCAGCGTGTGCCGCTTCAACAGCAACACGTTTAGTGACTCCTTTTGGTAGTACAGATTCTTTATATGCTGCATCTTGCTTATCAAACTCGGTAGTAGAAGGCATAGACACTACCCGTACTTTTTGACCTAGTTTGGTTAGCTCTACTGCAGAATCCATAGCTAATTGCACTTCTGAACCTGTTGCAATCAAAATCACATCAGCAGTGCCTTGGCAATCAGACAGTACATAACCACCTTTAGCTACGTTAGCTAATTGCTCAGCGGTACGCGCTTGGGCTTTAAGACCCTGACGACTAAAGATTAATGATGTAGGTGCATCACGACGTTCAATGGCCGCTTTCCAAGATACAGCAGTTTCCGCTGCATCACATGGACGCCATACTGCCATATTAGGCGTTAAACGTAAGTTAGCTAATTGCTCAACCGGCTGATGAGTAGGGCCATCTTCGCCTTGACCAATAGAGTCATGGGTATAAACGAAAATGTTTTGAATGCCCATTAATGCTGACATACGTACCGCGTTACGTGCGTACTCCATGAACATCATGAAGGTTGCGCCATAGTTAATAAAACCACCATGTAACGACGCGCCGTTCATAATACCGCTCATACCGAATTCACGAACACCGTAATAGATGTAGTTACCGGCAGGATCGTCTTGAATACCTTTTGAACCAGACCAAAGCGTTAAGTTAGAGCCGGCTAAGTCTGCGCTACCACCAAGTAATTCAGGCAACATAGCACCAAAGAAACCAATGGCATTTTGAGACGCTTTACGGCTCGCAATACCTTCGGCTTTATCTTGGCTTTCTTGAATAAAGGCTTGTGCTTTAGCTTCAAAATCAGCTGGTAAATCACCTTTTAATACGCGACGTTCATATTCTGCAGCAAGTTCTGGGAACGCTGCTTGGTAAGCCGCAAACTTGTCATTCCATAATGACTCGTTAGCAACACCTTTATGTTTTGCATCCCAACCAGCATACACATCAGATGGGATTTCAAAAGGAGCGTGTGGCCAGTTTAAGAACTCACGAGCTGCTGCAATTTCAGCATCACCTAATGGTGCACCATGACAATCATGGCTACCCGATTTGTTAGGCGAACCAAAACCAATAATGGTTTTACAGCAAATCATTGATGGCTTATCTGTTACAGATTTAGCTTCTTCAATTGCTGCACGGATAGCATCTGGATTATGACCATCTACATCAGCAACAACATGCCAGCCATAGGCTTCAAAACGCTTAGGAGTATCGTCAGTGAACCAACCTTCAACATGACCATCGATAGAAATACCGTTGTCATCCCAAAATGCCACTAACTTACCAAGGCCTAATGTTCCAGCTAATGAACTGACTTCGTGAGAAATCCCTTCCATTAAACAACCATCGCCTAAGAAACAGTATGTGAAGTGATCCACAATGTCGTGTCCAGGACGGTTAAACTGAGCCGCTAAGGTTTTTTCAGCAATCGCCATACCAACTGCGTTACTGATACCAGCACCTAAAGGACCCGTTGTGGTTTCAACACCAGGGGTATAACCATATTCAGGATGACCAGGTGTTTTAGAATGCAACTGACGGAATTGCTTTAGCTCTTCGATAGGCAATTCATAACCAGATAAATGCAGTAAAGAGTAGATAAGCATAGAGCCATGACCGTTTGACAGAACAAAACGATCGCGATCGACCCAGTTAGGATTAGTTGGATTGTGCTTTAGAAAATCATTCCATAGCACTTCGGCGATATCAGCCATCCCCATTGGGGCACCTGGATGACCAGAATTGGCTTTTTGAACCGCATCCATACTTAGGGCGCGAATAGCGTTAGCGAGTACTTTACGAGATGACATGCTCTCTCCTGCTTGTTTGTAAGGTCTAACGGGCAATTGTGAAGCCATATTTTCCCCTACAAGGCGATGTGACGCAAATTAAAATTTCTCTCATTACATTTTATGTCTGTAATAAACGCCATTTTGCTTATATAAGGCATCAACACCGCTACATTTATTCACCATATAAGATGATCACATCACCAAAAAGTGCATTGATGCTGTGAGTAATTATTTATTGACAGTCGAGCACGAAACTAGCTTAACATCATTAAAACAAAGGTTTTAAGGTCACATAAAGCTTCCTAACCATGGCTAACATTGTTCAATTAATAGTACTAAAGTAGTTAAATTCGATCAGTAAAAACTATAAAAACCGATTTTAATCATAATGTTAATTAGCCTCACCGCTAAACACACTCCTTGTGAATAAAAAATATTCATGCACCACTGCACAATTCTCCAGTTAAATTCGTATAAAGGGGTGTTATCAGATTAGATTTCGACTAAAATAGACGTCTAGACGTATATTCAAATGCAACCAACGAGATTTTCCTATTATGGCAAAGCACTTGTTTACCTCTGAGTCTGTCTCAGAAGGTCATCCAGATAAAATCGCCGATCAGATTTCTGATGCGGTATTAGACGCAATACTTGAGCAAGATCCAAAAGCTCGTGTTGCGTGCGAAACGTATGTCAAAACCGGTATGGTATTAGTGGGCGGTGAAGTCACCACTTCTGCTTGGGTCGACATAGAAGAAATTACCCGTAAAACGGTACGCGAAATCGGTTATACCAATTCAGATATGGGTTTTGATGCTGATTCATGTGCGGTACTTAATGCCATAGGCAAACAGTCACCAGACATCAATCAAGGTGTTGATCGTTCAGATCCTGCAGAGCAAGGTGCTGGTGATCAAGGGCTAATGTTTGGTTATGCCAGCAATGAAACCGACGTATTAATGCCTGCACCGATTACTTACGCGCACAAATTAGTTAAGCGTCAGTCTGAAGTCCGTAAAGACGGCACACTACCTTGGTTACGCCCAGATGCTAAAAGCCAAGTCACGTTTGCTTATGATGATGGCAAAATCATCGGTATCGATGCGATTGTATTATCAACTCAACATCGTGAAGATGTGACACAAGCTGATCTGATTGAAGCGGTAATGGAAACCATCATCAAGCCGGTATTACCAGCACAATGGTTAAACAAAGACACTAAATACTTTATCAACCCTACTGGTCGCTTTGTGATTGGTGGCCCAGTTGGTGACTGTGGCTTAACAGGTCGTAAGATTATTGTAGATACTTACGGCGGTATGGCTCGTCACGGTGGTGGTGCTTTCTCTGGTAAAGACCCATCAAAAGTAGACCGTAGCGCGGCTTATGCTGCACGTTATGTTGCTAAAAATATCGTTGCTGCTGGTCTTGCTGACCGTTGTGAACTACAAGTGTCTTATGCTATTGGTGTTGCAGAGCCAACGTCTATTAGTATTGAAACATTCGGTACCGGTAAAGTATCGGAAGAAGTATTGATTAAATTAGTACGTCAACACTTCGAATTACGTCCATACGGCTTAACGGCAATGTTAGATTTGGCGCGTCCAATCTATCAGCAAACTGCTGCTTATGGTCACTTTGGCCGTGATATCTTCCCTTGGGAAGCGACTGATAAAGCTGAAGCACTTCGTGCGGATGCAGGTTTATAATCAGCCAGCATAATTATCGTCTTAAGCTAGTATCTGTATTAAGCTAAAACGATAAAAAATAAAACCGCCAACTGGCGGTTTTATTTTATCTAATTGGCGACACAATAATTCAATCTCAATATTTGATCTCAACATTTGGTCACAACAATGGCTCTGGTTATGTATCAACCCACTTGGCTAAACACAAAGATAACAGCAAACCACCAGCCGTCAACGGCAACTAACGCCAGTGCGATAAACAGCCCTGTGACTAACATTCCAGCCATTAACTTGCCAGCCATTAAACAGTGGTCTGCAATCAAGTTATTCTATCGTCAGCATATGCCTTATGCTCGGTTAGCTCAGAAAGAGTCTGTGGCTGTTATTCATCATCTTAGCTCATCCACTATTGATGGAACTGATGAAGTTGATATAAGTCAGCAAAAAATAATCGCGGCGATAAGAGTTAAACCTATTGGCCAATATCAATTAATCAATGGATTGTTGGTTCATCCTGACTACCGTGGACAACAGCTTTCAACTCAGTTATTGAAATTTATAGCGCCTCAATTAATCACTAAAAATTGCTTCTTGTTTGCTCATCCGTGGTTAATCGACTTATATCAACAGCAGCACTTTATCGTTATAGATCAACATGATTTATCAGCAATACCAGCAGACATCATTCAGTTGTATCGCCGCTATCACAGCGAACAACGGCCACTCGTGTTGATGCAGCTTAATGAACCCGATAAATAATCTAGCTCAATAATCCAGTTCAATAGCCTAATCCAATGAAATATATAAGCAAAGTTCAGACAAAATCAAATGATTTTGGAGACACTTAAAGTCTATTAAGCAGCAAGAAACGCAGCACTGGTAGTGTTGAGTACGAGGTTATTTAACCCGTTAACAATGATCGAAATGCGAACTTTCTATACACATAAACGACACTTGTTGCATTGTCATTACTGGCACTACTTTGACACTGATAGACGCTAAGTTAATCCGCTCGACATCGGTAAATAGTGTAATCCCTGCTTGATAATTATTGGTTACGCCACAAAATAGCCACATGTCTTGCCAGCGGACAAAATACCCCGATTGCTGCAATTGCGGATTATCTGGATTTTGTACATCCGCTTCAACACACTCATACAACTCTGTTGCGTCTGCCAACACCGCGGCTATCAGCTTCATATTGTCAAATGCAGACAGCCTTAAATCCAAGTAAGGCGAAAAGAGTGTGTCAAAGTTAGTACTCATCACGTTCCTCATAAATAATCACTTTAACAACTCCCATAAATGGCACTTACGTAATATTAGTCGTAGCCAACAAACAATAATCACGTTGCTCGAAACTGAATTGATCAATCTCTGTCATTGCGGCTTTTTGTTGATGGGCTGCCAACGAACGCGCATTATCAGCGGCAACATACGTCACCATAAATGGAAAGGTATCCGCTACTTGTTTCTTTAATTCTGTAACCAATGCAGAAAACACTCCCTGGCCACGTTTTGATTCTTGTATCCAAACGGGTCCATATTGACAAGTGTTAGTCGTCGATAAAGCTTGCCCTTGTAAATCGGCAAACTTAAGTTTTTGAATAATATGTCGGTACAATGGTTGCGCGGAAAAAAATGACCATTTCGCTGCCATCACATACCCAATGATCACCCCTTGCTCTTCAGCTACGATAAACCAATGTTGATTTATCAACTGGCTCACCTCTGATTTGGTAAATGAATGAGCATGAAGTTGGCTGTTTGAACCTAACAACTCATCATCAACATGAGCACGCTCTAGCTGCACAATAGCAGCAACATCGGTTAATAACGCCTTACGGATAATAAATGACAATGATTATTCCTTTGACCCTGAATTGGGAGATTGTTTCTTAGCCCATTCTATCACTAGCGCAACAGGCAGCGGAGACATAATTAATGTTCCCACGCCAATGAGTAACGCAATGACCAACATTCCACTGACTTGTTGACCTATATCACTTTGCCAATATAAGCCGATGCCCACCAGCAACATAATTAAACCGACGAAATGCAACACTTTAACTAATTTGATCATTTGCGACTCTTTGATACGTTAAATAATGTTCATTAATCCAAAACATTAGAATTATTTACGCTCTTATTCACACTCAAGTAGTAGAATAACGGCAATTTTTTCGTATATGGAACTCTCTCAACATGATAAAGCATATTCTCGGCGCCACTGTTATATTTTTAGGCCTTAGTGCTTGTCAAAGCCATACTCAAATTGTCTCAAATGAACAATTAATTGGTACTTGGCATGTAGAAGTCGTCCTCGACACACCTACCATTAATAATAGCCCAGCAACTTTAGTGTTTGCTCCAAACGGTGAATTAACAGGTAATAATAGTTGTAATCAATTTTTTGGTCGTTACATCCAACAAGGTCATCTGCTTCAACTTGCGCCATCAGGTTCAACCATGAAAGCCTGCATTGATAGTTTAATCACCCAAGAAGCCGAACTGATGCAAGCGATTTCATTGGTACAACAAGTTGATTTCTCTAAAGGAAAACTCAATCTATTGTCTTTAAATGGTGATACGCTATTAGTGCTGACAAAACAATCGTTACCCGTATCCTAAAGCTTATGGTTCAGATGAGTCGCCGGATGAGTTATTAGTGTCAGTTTAAAGTTCCACTACAAAATGAATTTTTATTCAATAAATCTGATTCTTTCTTGACTTAATAAGTCAATCTATTCAAAATGTGCTAGATTTTTGAATAACAACTATAAGATGAATTATCACTATGCCAGCGACAAGAAATCAGGATGAGCTCGTACGAACTTTTAAAGCGATTCTCAAAGAAGAACGTTTTGGAAGCCAAAGCGAGATTGTTAATGCGCTTCAAGCCGAAGGATTCGGTAATATTAATCAATCTAAAGTATCACGCATGCTCAGCAAATTTGGTGCTGTTCGCACTCGCAATGCTAAGCAAGAGATGGTGTATTGCCTCCCTGCCGAGCTAGGTGTACCTACTGCAGGTAGCCCAGTTAAAAATTTAGTACTGGATGTTGATCATAACCAAGCCATGATCGTGGTCAGAACTAGCCCAGGTGCAGCGCAATTAATCGCCCGTTTGCTCGATTCAATAGGCAAACCAGAAGGGATATTAGGTACTATTGCTGGTGATGACACAATTTTTATCTGTCCAGCAAGTATTAAAACGATTGATGAGACATTAGAAACCGTTAGATCTTTATTCAACTATAGTGAATAAAAACTCATTAAAATAAAAAAGCAATGCCATGGCATTGCTTTTTTATTGCCTAAAACGGGCTTTTACGCATCGTCAAATTGAGTTAAAAAATCCAATGATGGCACAAAGAAAGACGACCCTGTCAGCGCTTTAGTAAACAACATCAAATGATCATGATTCCCATGACCATCACCGTGCACCATACTGCGCAGCATTTGTTCGAAGTGATCAGGTGTACGGCATACTGAAATAAACATCAAACCTTGTTCTCTAATCGAACCATATGGCATGCTTTGACGTAAAATTTCTAATGAGTTACCGTGTGGATCTTTTAAGTTAACTCGTTTTGTGTGGCTGGTTAATGGTTTATCTTCTGATTCATACTCAATATCATCAACTTTGGTACGACCAAAAATATCTTCTTGTTTTTTAAGCGGTAAACGATGCCACTTACTTAAGTTATGCATGTATTTTTGAACATGAACATAACTACCTGAGACAAATTCTTCATCTTCATCACCGACAAGCGCAACTTGTTGACGATGGCGTCCTTTAGGGTTTTCTGTACCATCAACAAAACCAGTTAAGTCACGGCTGTCCATAAAGCGAAAGCCGCGTTCTTCATCGACTAACTCGACCAAATCTTCAAACATTTGGTTAATTTCATTGGCGACGAGGTGCAAAATATCATAGCGATCACAACGGATATGAATAAACAAATCATATTCCATTGCTGGTGCATCACGGTTACCTTCACTCATGGCAGGAAAAGGTTTTAATAATGCTGGGCGAGCTTCTGGATAAAAGGTATCCCAAAAATTAGCGCCAATCCCCACAAAGCCATTAAAAGCACTGTCGGCATATTGATCCGTGAGTTCATAAATATATTGGGCTACATTAGCAATAGATGGGCGTAACTGATCTTCAACACCGTCGTTGGCATTAAACATCAAGTACACACTGTGTAAATTCCCTTCTGCGCAAATCCCTAACTGTTCACGAGGCATAACTTGGTTACCCATATTAACTTCATCCACCTTAATACTATATTTCGGCCTAAACGGTGATAATTTAACGCTTTGATACGACTAGAGAACGATTAACATCTCTCATCAGTTAAGCTGATCATTAGCTTAACTTAATCAAATGTAAATTACTTGAAGTGTACTCACATTTAGCCAGCTTGTAATATCTATTGTACTCATATTCGTGCAGATAACAGCTTGACCATTCATTGCAATTATTGACTAGCTCACTAAAGTTAGAGATCAAAAAATAAAACCTAACCAGCTATTTAGCTTATTTTGCCCCGAACTAAGATTAAGATGACAGCATTGATAGTTAATTAAAAATCACCAGTGGATGCGCTGTAATATTTATATCCACTCGTTGACCTGCCATTAATGTTGTTAATTGGCTACTAACATTCAAAATATCAGCGCCAATTTGGACTTGATAATGGCATAACGTACCAAGAAAATGCCTTTCTACAATGCACCCTCGGCCATTGATGCTAGGATGTAATTCAATTTGCTGTGGTCTCAATAATAATTGCCCTTGGCTGCCAATAGGCAAAGACAATGCTTCTGTGCTGCTAAGATCGCCCAAGGAATAGTGCACTTGATGGCTGGAGGTAACCGTAACAGGTAAGTAATTACCCGCCCCTAAAAAATCGGCAACGTAGCGATCAGTTGGTGCACTGTATAAGGTTTCGGCTTTACCATGTTGAATAATGGCGCCATCTTTAAATAAAGCCAGTTTATCTGCAAACACAAATGCTTCATCTTTACTGTGAGTCACAAACACGGCACTAACATTACGTTGTTTTAATATGGCGCGAATTTCTAACATCATATCGTTACGGACTTGCGCATCGATATTAGAAAACGGTTCGTCTAACAATAATAATTCTGGCTGATATGCCAATGCACGCGCAATCGACACTCGTTGCTGTTGACCACCAGATAATTCATGTGGGTAACGAGACGCCAACCCGGTTAATTTAACCAGCTCGAGCATTTCTTCTAATCGAGCTAACCGCACAGTACGATTGAGTTCATTAACCCCAAATAAAATATTGTCTGCCACGGTTAAGTGCGGAAATAAGGCATAATCTTGAAATATCATTCCAACACCACGCTGCTCACTCGCAACAAACACACCATCACCACTCAACGTTTGCCCATTGATGCTGATGCTACCTTGGCTAATGGCTTGTAAACCCGCAATCGCACGCAGTAGTGTGGTCTTGCCGCAACCGCTGGGGCCTAATAATGCGACAATTTCGCCTTGCGCCAGGGTAAGATCTAAATGGCGCAACACCACTTGACCGTCATAATCACTACACACATTTTCAATGGTTAAGGTTGACATAATTAGCCTTGTTGCTCCAATGAGCGATTAAGATAAATCAAGGGAACAAGCCCAACTAACACAATAACAATAGCAGCCAATGCGCCATGTTCTAGTTTTTCATCTGACACAAATTGGAAAACATAAGTCGCTAAGTTTTCAAATCCTATAGGACGCAATAATAACGCTGCGGGTAATTCTTTCATACTTTCAATAAACACTAACAAAGCACCAGCAAATATCCCTTTGCGCAATAAAGGTAAATGTACTCGCCATAGTAACTGAGTAGGCGTTCGCCCAAGGGTAATGCAAGCCATGTCTAAAGAAGGGGAAATACGCTTATAACTGTTTTCTAAACTGCCGATGGATATTGCAATAAAACGAACACAAAAAGCAAAAATCAATGCGAAAACACTGCCAGTCAGTAATAAACCTGGGCCTCGGGCGCCAAACCAATCGTAAATATCGTTAATTGCAAAGTCGATAAACGTCAGCGGTACCAAAACACCAATCGCCAACACTGTACCCGGTAAAGCATAACCAGTGCTGCTCAATCTTGCGGGAATCTGATCACTTTTTCGCGGACTCACACGGCGCACAAACATCAGTATCAATGATAAAACCACGCACACACCACTAACAATAGCGGCAATATATAAACTGTTTAGACTGTATTGCCAAAAACGAACATCCCAACTCTCATTGAAATAATCAATAGCATAGGCACACAACACCATAAAGGGCAGCAAAAAGGCAATAAACAACAATAATGCGCAATATCCTAGTGCGACCCAAGCCATTTTCGATGACAACACATATCTGTCAGCTTCGTTGAGGGAGGATTGTTTTTGAAATAATTGCTGTTTACGACGAGCAAACCGCTCAACGCCAATCATAGAAAATACCACCAACAGCATAATGGCTGACAGCTTTGCTGCCGCCGTTAAACTGCCATAGCCAAGCCACGTGTCGTAAACTGCTGTCGTTAATGTTGGTACGGCAAAATAACTCACGGTGGCAAAGTCTGCTGCGGTTTCCATTGCAACAAGTGCCACGCCGACAGCCAAAGCAGGTCTTGCCATTGGCAGTGCAAGACGCCAAAAACTGCGCCACGGACTGCATCCCATTACACGCGATGCGTATAATAAACTGGAAGACTGCTCCATAAACGCAGTACGCGCTAATAAATAAATATAAGGAAATAATACTAACGACAATATTATCGCTGCCCCGCCAAGACTACGTATCGCGGGGAAATAATAATCGTGGGGAGATTGCCAGCCAAACCAAGCCCTTAATACACGTTGCACTGGACCTGCATAATCAAGCATATCGGTATAAACATACGCCACAATGTAGGCTGGCATCGCTAATGGAAGAAGGAGTAACCATTGAAAATAACGGCGAAAGGGAAAATCACAACGGGCAATTAACCAAGCAGCTGGAATCGCTAAAACCAGTGTTCCAAGTCCAACCAACAACATGAGCAATAAACTATTGGCGATGTATGTCGGTAATACTGTATTGAATAAATGGCTAAATACAGCTTGATCAGGAAGAGTGGACTGCACAATTAAGGCAATCAGTGGCAAGATTAATATTGCCGTAATAATATAACCAGCAAGCGACCAGCTTCTGGTTAAACCTAAAATCATAAATAATACCGAGTTAACTCAACGCACTATCGATAAATCTGTAAATCTGTAAATCTGTAAATCTGTAAATCTGTAAATCTGT
>NZ_JACJEU010000033.1:0-45042 GCF_014164215.1 Shewanella sp. SG44-2 | reverse complement strand
CGATACCTTGCCAAGGTATAGGTCATCAGTTCGAACCTGATATGTCGCTCCAAATTTCAACATGATTTTGTAATGCGACATTAGCTCAGTTGGTAGAGCGATACCTTGCCAAGGTATAGGTCATCAGTTCGAACCTGATATGTCGCTCCAAATCACTTCCCTAGTTTAAAATACAATATTAGCTCAGTTGCGCTTTTAGAAAATGCGATACCTTTTTTTTTGCCAAGGTATAGGTCATCAGTTCGAACCTCCTTTTTGTTAAAAGAAACGTCGCTCCAAATCAATCTTCTCGTTTCAAACTCTTCGTGCTAAAAATTCCTAGCCAAAAATCTAAGCGTTAAACCTGAATTGATTTTTGATTTGCAACGTTAGCTCAGTTGCGCTTTTAGAAAATGCGATATCTTTTTTGTTTGCCAAGCTAGACGTCATAAAGCGGTCATCCGTTCGAACCACTCTTTACTTATAAAGCAACGTCGCTCCAAATCATTTCCTCTTGTTAAATTCTCCATTAATTACCTTTGTGTCACTAAGCTCAGCTATGTTTTTAGGAAATACGATACCTATCTTTTTCAATCTAGACGTCGTATACGATCATCCGTTCGAACCATTATTGAGAAACGTATAGCTCGATCTACATTTTTAATGGCCATCAATCCGAGTCTAACTCAGCCTGAACCTTATTATTTTAATAAATTTGCACCATTTGTGTTTGAGCAAATCGTTTTGCAATCAACAAATAAGTGATCTAGTACTCACTTCTTCATGGATCTCTAAAGTAAGAGCATATTGGTGAAGTAAAACATGATCTGGTTCAAATCATTTACTGCTGTAATCTTTGATAATCAACTTAAGATAGATTTTCCTAAGAAGTTAGGGCTTTAAACGAGGTGAGTTTTATGCGGATCCAACAACTAAGTGAGCTACTTGATTACGTTGCTAATTGCCATCTCGATATGGAGAAATTATATAAGCGCTTAGATCGTAATGCGGATTCTTCTAGAGTAAAAATGATGTTGACCTATTTTCAACAACATCAAAGACATATTTACGAAACGTTAGAAAGCTATCTTGAAGATGCACCGTCAAGAATATTAAATACTTGGTACAAAGATATTACGTTTGAAGATTTTAGTAAGCGTTGCAATGAAACTTCACTCCCTGCCAATATGAAAGAAGACGAAGTGCTTGAGTTGCATTTAGACCTAGAAAACCGCTTAATCGCTTTACTTGAAAAAACAGCTAATAGTAGTCCAACTGATGAAATTAAAAGTGCATTAATGGACTTAGTCCGTGTTGCACAAACTCAACAAAAACGTTTAGTTCATAGCACAATCCGTATGGATGACATTTAAACGAGGCGTTGAAATTTTAATATAACTTCCTGAAGTGTGATTTTGCCAGCTATTCCCAGTAGCTGGTTTTTTTATTAACAAAAAATAACCACTATAACAGTGGGAGTTCCCCGGTAACTTCTGGTATATTTAGCATTCTTGTATCTCTTTTTTATGGAAGCTGACTTTACACATGACATCGCTGTTTAAAACCCTTGAAAATGAACAAGCTACTGTTGCCCTTGGACAACAAATTGCGCAGTGGATAAAGCCGCCACTCACTATTTATCTTACGGGGGATTTAGGGGCAGGTAAAACAACGTTTAGTCGAGGCATTATTCAAAGTTTAGGTCATCAAGGCGCGGTGAAAAGTCCGACATACACCTTGGTCGAACCCTATGAATTTAATGATATGGATGTATTTCATTTTGACCTATATCGATTAGCCGACCCAGAAGAGCTCGAGTATATGGGTATCCGTGATTATTTTACTGACAGAAGTGTGTGTCTAGTTGAATGGCCTGATAATGGTCATGGATTACTCCCTGAGGCTGACATCCATTTGCATTTGCGTTATAAAGAATCTCAAAGACAAATTGAATTACAAGCTTTATCCCCTGCAGGGCAGGCCATTTTGAATAATATAAAATAAAATAATAATGACTTTAAAAAATACGTTTTTTACCTCTGTAGTATTCATGCTGTTGTTTTTGCAGTCTAATGTGGTTTGGGCTGCCAACCAACTTGATAGCGTGCGCATTTGGGCTGCCCCAGAATCGACGCGAGTCGTATTTGATTTAACCCAAACCCCTAATTATGACAGTTTTACCTTAACCGGCCCTCATCGTTTAGTGGTCGATATTCAAGATACTGGCGCCAAGATTAATTTAGATAAAATAGCTAACAACAGTAAAATTATCAAAAAGATACGTTTTAGCTCTCCACCTAAAAAAGGTGTATTGCGCCTGGTTATGGATTTAACTAAACCGGTAAAATCCAGTCTATTTACTTTGCCTCCTACTGCTCCATATGGGAACCGCCTTGTCGTCGACTTAGAAGATTCTAACGGCGAGTCGCCAACGGTGAATGCGGTTAGTCGCTCTGCTAATCAGTCATCTAGAGACATTGTGGTTGCCATTGATGCTGGACACGGTGGTGAAGACCCAGGATCAATTGGTCCCTCCGGTACTTACGAAAAGCGTGTGGTGATGGAAATAGCAACTCGTTTAGCCAGTAAAATTAATCAAACTGCAGGAATGCGTGCTGTGATGACGAGGCGCGGTGATTATTATATTCATCCCAATAAACGTTCTGAGTTGGCTCGTAATATTAAAGCAGATTTATTGATTTCAATTCATGCAGATGCATTTACTTCTCCTAAGCCTCAGGGCGCTTCGGTTTGGGTATTATCTATGCGCCGTGCAAATACTGAAATTGGTCGTTGGCTTGAGCAAAAAGAGAAGCACTCTGAGCTATTAGGTGGTGCTGGAGAAATTATTCAAAATTCTGATAGCGAGCAATATTTAGCTATGACCCTTTTAGATATGTCGATGAATAGTTCTATGGCGATAAGTAATTCTATTGCTGGCGATGTATTAAAAGATCTCAACGGTGTCACCAAATTACATAAACATAAACCAGAAGCTGCGAGTTTGGCGGTACTTAAATCACCGGACATTCCTTCTATTTTAGTGGAAACCGGTTTTATTTCTAATCCACAAGAAGAGCGTTTACTCAGAAGCCCGGCGCATCAAGAAAAAATAGCACGCGCCATCCATTCGGGGGTGCAACGTTATTTTGCTAGTAATGCGCCCAGCGATACATTGATTGCGAAAGCGCGATCTAGTAGCTCGCAAGCACAAAAGCATAAAGTGCAACGCGGTGAGTCACTGTCTGTTATAGCCCTGCGATATCGCGTTTCTATTTCACGTTTAAAGCAGGCCAATAACTTGAAGTCGGACGTGGTACGTGTTGGTCAACATCTTGTGATCCCAAGGGCTTAATATGGCGATTCAGCTGTTACCTCCTCAACTTGCAAACCAAATCGCAGCCGGTGAGGTCGTTGAACGCCCGGCTTCTGTGGTTAAAGAACTGGTTGAAAACAGCCTTGATGCTGGTGCGACTAGAGTTGATATCGATATCGATAAAGGCGGCAGTAAGCTTATACGTATTCGCGATAATGGTGCGGGTATTGCTAAAGATGAGTTGGCATTAGCGTTATCGCGTCACGCAACCTCAAAAGTACATACGCTCGATGACCTAGAAGCTATTTTAAGCTTTGGTTTTCGGGGGGAGGCCTTGGCCAGTATTAGTTCAGTGTCGCGATTAACATTAACTTCGAAAACCGCTGAGCAATCTGAAGCTTGGCAGGCCTATGCTGAAGGCTCGCAAATGGACGTGAAAGTGACTCCTGCTGCGCATCCACAAGGTTCGACTATTGAAGTGGTGGATTTATTTTTTAATACTCCCGCCAGACGCCGTTTTTTAAAAAGTGATAAAACTGAATTTACTCATATTGATGAGTGGTTAAAACGTATAGCCATTGTTCGTAGCGATATTCATTTTACCCTGACACACAACGCTAAGTTAGTGCGTCAGTATCGTCCTGCAAATACTGACATTCAAACCCAACAACGTTTGGCGCAAATTTGCGGTAGAGCGTTTGCAGATCAAGCATTGAGCATTGCCTGTGAGCATGATGATTTCGTATTAACCGGTTATCTACAGTCGCCACAAGACACTGTTATCACTGACACCAACTTTTTTTATGTCAATGGACGATTAATTAGAGACCGATTGGTTAACCATGCCGTAAAACAAGCTTTTGCTGAATATGGTATTGAGCATCAGCCGGGCTATGTGTTGATGTTATCACTTGACCCACATCAAGTTGATGTCAATGTGCATCCTGCCAAGCATGAAGTGCGGTTTCATCAATCTCGTTATGTACACGACTTTATCCTTCAAGCTGTGCGCTCGGCATTAGTAGAAATGCCAGTACTACCTCTGTCTGATGAATTAGAACATCATGATAATGTTGCCCCAATGCACACAGAATCGAACTTGATGCATGATGTGAAAGTCGTCGATACCGCAGAAGATGAATTTACACTTAATCATGGCTCGAGTAAGGCGATTAACAGCGTTAGCCAATTTGGCTCGATGCATGTCCCTGGAAAGAATAATGGCTTATCTGGAGGTTATTCAGCTGCAATTAAGCCTAGTTATGATAAAAAGCCTTCTAGTGCATCTTCTGCCCAGACGAAAACGGCCATTGCCAATTATGGGCAATTGTTGCATACCCCGATGAATAGCGCGGTATCCTATGTTCATGAGGCAGCCCCTCAAGTTACTATGCCGCCGTTGTTAGCGGGTGAGCATTGGGTTATCTGTAAAGATGATAAGTTGTCATTACTGCCAATAAAAAGCGTGTTATTGGCAGTAAGAAAGAAAGATGTTGAAACCAAATTAGCTAACGGTTTAGTGTCGCAGCCTTTGTTAATGCCTGTGTCTATAGCAGCAGATTTGGATTGGATAGAAACCTTAGCTGCTCGTGATCAATTACTGCGTCAAATGGGTATTGAGCTAACAATTCGCTTCCAACAGTTGATTATTAAAAAAGTGCCCCCATATTTGAGGGAATGCCAACTTGCAATTGTGATTCCAGAGTTACTGCAATGGATACAATTAGAGCAACCTACCCAGAGCGCCATCGTCGGTTGGCTGGCACAACAGAGTTTATCGCAATTTGAGCCAGCTCAAGCTTTATGGCTACAATTTTGTTCACTTGACGATGAAACGCAACAAACTTGCTATGACCAAGAACGCATAATACCTTGGCAAAATTGGATGAAAGATAATTAACGTGAATAGTGTCGATAAGCCGGAAGTGATATTTTTAATGGGGCCTACCGCCTCAGGCAAAACGGCATTAGCCATTGATATGGCGACTCAATATAATTGCGAAATTATCTCAGTGGATTCTGCATTGATATACCGTGATATGAATATTGGGTCTGCTAAACCCAGTGCTGAAGAACTGGAAATGGCTCCGCATAAATTAATTGATATTCTTGACCCTAGCGAAAGTTATTCAGCGGCAGATTTTCGCCGTGATGCATTATTGGCTATAGAAGACATCATTAGCCGTGGTAAGACCCCTTTACTCGTGGGTGGTACCATGATGTACTTTAAGGCATTGTTAGAAGGCTTATCACCATTACCTAGTGCTGATGAAGCCATTAGGCAACAAATATTAGCGCAAGCGCAAACCGAGGGTTGGGAAGCGCTGCATCAAGAATTATGTAACATAGACCCTGTTGCTGGAGAAAGAATTCATCCAAACGATCCACAACGGTTGTCCAGAGCATTAGAGGTTTATCGGATCAGTGGCAAAACAATGACTGAATTGACACAAACTAAGTCAGCCGCTTTGCCGTATGATGTAGTGCAATTTGCTATTGCACCAAACGATCGAAAAGTTTTACATGAGTTAATCGCTAAGCGTTTTAATATCATGTTAGAGCAAGGTTTTATCGAAGAAGTTGCGCGTTTGAAAGCGCGTGATGATTTGCATTTAGAGCTACCATCAATGCGTTGTGTTGGTTACAGACAGTGCTGGCAGTACTTAGATAATGAATTTGATCATGCGACAATGGTCGAAAAAGCTACCGCAGCTACTAGGCAATTGGCTAAACGTCAATTAACATGGTTGAGGAGCTGGCCAGATTTACAGTGGCTTGAAAGTGGTGTAGAAGGGAATTTAGTTACGCTTATGCGACAAAGCCGCTAGCTTATTAGCTGTTGCTGTATAATACTAAAACTAAACAATAAAACTTAATTCAACATATTTTAAAATAAAAAAGGAAATTGAAATGGCTAAGGGGCAATCTTTACAAGACCCATTTTTGAACGCATTGCGTCGAGAGCGTGTACCAGTCTCTATCTATTTAGTGAATGGTATTAAATTACAAGGCCAAGTTGAGTCATTTGATCAATTTGTTATCTTGTTGAAAAATACTGTAAGCCAAATGGTTTACAAACACGCTATTTCAACAGTTGTACCAGCACGCCCATTTAATGTTTCTGCTCACCAGGGTACTGCCCATGGTGAAGAAAGCGATGCTGAATAATTTGAAAAGGAATATAATTTTTGTTTGATCGTTATGAAGCGGGTGAAACAGCTGTATTGGTTCATATAGACTTTTCAGACGAAGAGCGTCGTGAAGATCTAATTGAATTACAGTTGTTAGTTGAATCTGCTGGTGCTCGCTCTGTTGGAGTGATTACTGGCAGCAGACGCTCGCCGGACCGAAAGTTTTTTATTGGTTCCGGCAAAGCAGAAGAACTTGCTGCTATGGTCGCTGCTACTGAAGCCAATGTAGTGATTTTTAATCATGCATTAAGTCCTGCTCAAGAACGTAATCTTGAAGTGGTGTGTCAGTGCCGAGTCTTAGATCGAACTACGTTGATTCTTGATATTTTTGCTCAACGAGCGAGAACTCATGAAGGCAAGATGCAAGTGGAGCTAGCGCAATTGCGCCACATGTCGACACGCCTAATTCGTGGTTGGACTCATTTAGAGCGACAAAAAGGTGGTATCGGGATGCGAGGGCCGGGTGAGACCCAGCTTGAAACAGACCGACGTTTATTACGAGGCCGGATCAAGAATATCAATCGTCGCCTCGACAAAGTAGATAAACAACGCGAGCAAAGCCGACGAGCTCGTAAGCGCAGTGATTTAGCGACTGTGTCTTTAGTAGGTTATACAAATGCGGGTAAATCGACATTATTTAATGCACTAACGTCATCGGATGTTTATGCTGCTGATCAGTTATTTGCAACATTAGATCCGACACTGCGTAAATTATCGTTACCTGATGGTGCGGTCATTTTAGCGGATACAGTTGGGTTTATTCGTCATTTACCTCATGATCTCGTCGCAGCATTTAAAGCCACATTACAAGAAACTCGACAAGCTGAAATTCTTTTGCATGTGGTTGATTGTGCTGATGACAATATGACTGAAAATTTTGACCAAGTACAAAAAGTATTGGAAGAAATTGATGCAGATGAAATCACTCAATTGATTGTATGCAATAAGATAGATTTACTTGAAGATTTCGCGCCTCGTATCGATTACGATGAAGACGGTAAACCTGAGAGGGTTTGGGTCTCTGCGCAAAAACGCATTGGATTTGATTTGCTGCTGAAAGCGATAACCGAATTAATCGGTGAAGTGATTTGCGAGCTTACATTGAAAATACCTGCATCAGCAGGACATTATCTTGGCCAGTTTTATCGACTGGATGCAATACAGCAGAAAGAGTATGACGATCTGGGGAACTGTATTTTATCTGTTCGTTTATCGGACGCCAATTGGCGCCGGTTAGCTAAACAGAGTCAGGGGGAATTAGAGGCATTTATTTTTGAACCTTCAGAAGTAGACGTCACTTGTTAATCTCATTTATTTCATCCAATTATGGAGTGCTAAATGGCTTGGAATGAGCCCGGTAACAAGGGAAACAAAGACCCTTGGGGAAATAAAGGTGGTAACGATAAAGGGCCACCAGATCTTGACGAAGTATTTCGTAACCTATCAAAACGCTTTGGTGGCAAGGGGGGCGGTAGCGCCACTGGTCAGCCATTTAATTCATCTTTACTGATTGTAATTGCCTTGATTGCCTTAGTTATTTGGGCATTGTCTGGCTTATATACGGTCAAAGAAGCTGAGCGTGGAGTGTTACTCCGTTTTGGTCAACACATCGGTGAAGTGAGTTCCGGTTTACATTGGAAAGCCACTTTTATTGACGAAGTGACAATGGTTGATGTGGAAACGTTCCGTTCGATTCCTGCGTCTGGCAGAATGCTGACATCTGATGAAAACATCGTGAATGTTGAACTTGTGGTTCAATACAGCGTATCAGATGCTTATTCATATCTGTACAGTGCTGTTGATGCCAATTCGAGTTTACGTGAAGCGACAGATAGTGCGTTGCGTTATGTCATTGGTCATAATCGTATGGATGACATTTTAACCACTGGTCGTGATGCTATTCGTCGTGACACTTGGACTGAGTTAGAGCGTATTATTGAACCGTATAAACTAGGCTTACAAATTCGTGACGTTAACTTTTTACCAGCTCGTCCTCCTGAAGAAGTCAAAGATGCATTTGATGATGCTATTTCTGCTCAGGAAGATGAACAGCGTTTTATTCGCGAAGCTGAAGCTTATGCTCGTGAAATCGAACCTAAAGCGCGTGGTACTGTCGAACGTATGGCACAACAAGCTAGTGCTTACAAAGAGCGTGAAGTTCTTGAAGCTAGAGGTAAAGTCGCTCGATTTGAGAAGTTATTACCTGAGTATAAAGCTGCTCCAGGTGTAACCCGAAATCGTTTATACATTGATGCGATGCAATCTGTGTTGGCTGATACTAATAAAGTACTTATCGACACTAAGAATAGCGGCAATCTGATGTATTTACCTTTGGATAAGTTGATGGATTCTTCTAAGAGTCTGCGCAATCAAGTAGAACCTGAGGTAGAACGTCACATCAATTCTGTTTCTAGTAGTGGTGTTGATACGCCGATTACTAGCATGCCGACTGATGGTCGTCTCAGCCGCGAAGATCGTATTCGCCAAGGGAGGAACTAACAATGGGTAGATTAGCTCTGATCATTCTCGTGATCATTTTAGGGGTGAGCTTTTCCTCTTTGATGGTGGTAAGCGAAGGTGAACGCGCGATTGTTGCACGTTTCGGTAAAGTGCTGAAAGAAGATGGCGCAACTACTGTTTTTGCACCAGGCCTTCACTTTAAATTGCCTTTGGTAGATAAAGTTCGATATTTGGATTCTCGCATCCAGACATTGGACGGTGCTGCGGATCGTTTTGTGACTTCTGAAAAGAAAGACTTAATGGTCGACTCTTATGTTAAGTGGCGTATTCGTGATTTTGAAAAGTACTATCTTTCTACTAATGGCGGTATTAAAGCCAATGCAGAAAGCTTATTACAAGCCAAGATTAGCAACGATTTACGTACTGAATTTGGTCGTCGCACAATCAAAGAAATTGTTTCAGGTAAGCGTGATGAATTGCAAACCGATGCATTAGAAAATGCTTCTGAAAGTGCCGAGAATCTAGGTATTGAAGTGGTTGATGTGCGTGTAAAGCAAATTAACTTACCTGCTAATGTCAGTACTAGTATTTACCAACGTATGCGTGCTGAACGTCAAGCTGTGGCGAAAGAGCACCGTGCGCAAGGTAAAGAGCAAGCTGAAATTATCCGTGCGACTATTGATGCCAATGTGACAGTAAAGATTGCTGAAGCTGAACGTAAAGCCCTTACCATTCGTGGTGAAGGTGATGCATTAGCGGCAAAGATTTATGCTGATACCTACAGTAAAGATGCTGAGTTTTATAGTTTTTTACGTAGCTTAGAAGCGTACAAAGACAGTTTTGCCGGTAAAAATGACATTATGGTGTTAGAGCCAGAAGGTGATTTCTTCAAGTACATGAAATCATCAAACGGTAAATAATACCCGCGTATGTTTTTGCATTAAAAAGCTCGGTTTTTACCGAGCTTTTTTGTGCCTGTAATATAATGTTTTTAGTATGAATTCTGTTTCCCCAAAAGTGGTCGCAAATCACATTAATGCATCTTTCCGATGTCTTTTATTATTTATGATTAATAATTTATTGTTTTAAATGTATTTATAAGACTTTTTACAGCTAATTAAGCTGCTGCTAATTGTTATAACATGACTGATTTGTAAGCGTTTTTGAAAAAAATGTTAATATCCTCATCTTAGATGTGTGTTTTCACTATGATCTGGTTCTAATTTTTCGCTATAATGAGCACCGCCTCAAACTATGATTTTAGCGTTTCACCATTTATGGTCGCTAAAGTATTGAAATATAAAAATTCCAACACCCTCTGGGAGATAAGTGGATGAGCAATGCGCCAGTCGATACCGGACGTCGCAGATTCCTGACAGCCGCAACCGCCGTAGTAGGTGGTGCTGGTGCCGTCGCTGTAGCGGTTCCTTTCATCAAGTCATGGAATCCGAGCGCCAAGGCGAAAGCTGCAGGTGCGCCGGTCGAAGTAAATATTAGTAAAGTAGAACCAGGTCAGTTAATTCGTGTCGAATGGCGCGGAAAACCGGTTTGGGTCGTTCGTCGTACAGAAGCTGTGCTAAATAATCTTAAAACATTAGACAGCAAATTACGCGATCCTGCTTCAGAAGAAATGCAGCAACCAGAATATGCAACTAACCCTGCGCGTTCTATTAAGCCTGAATTTTTTATTGCAGTCGGTATCTGTACTCACTTAGGTTGTTCACCAACTTATCTGCCTGATTCATTCGGTGAGCAGGTTGAAGGTGTAACTTCTGGTTTCTTCTGTCCTTGTCATGGTTCTAAATTTGACATGGCTGGTCGTGTATTCCAGGGTGTTCCAGCACCACTAAACTTAGTGATCCCACCGCACAAATATGTCGATGATGCCAACGTTATCATCGGTGTAGATACAGGAGCGGCGTAATGGTTAAGAATATTATTGATTGGATTGATGCTCGCATCCCAATGACGGCTACATACAACCGTCATGTTGGACAGTATGCGACACCAAAGAATTTTAACTTTTGGTATTTCTTTGGTTCATTAGCGCTATTAGTTTTAGTTAACCAATTACTAACTGGTATTTGGTTAACCATGAATTACGTACCAACAGCAGAAGGCGCGTTCGCTTCTGTTGAGTACATCATGCGTGATGTTGATTACGGTTGGTTGCTACGTTACATGCACTCTACAGGTGCATCGGCATTTTTCTTTGTCATCTATATGCACATGTTCCGTGGGTTAATTTACGGTTCTTATCAAAAACCAAGAGAGCTATTATGGCTGTTTGGTATGTTGATATTCCTTGTGCTGATGGCTGAAGCATTTATGGGTTACTTACTACCTTGGGGACAAATGTCTTACTGGGGTGCGCAGGTGATTATCTCTTTGTTTGGTGCCATTCCTGTTATTGGTGATGACCTAACATTGTGGATCCGTGGTGATTACGTTATTTCAGGTGCAACACTAAACCGTTTCTTCGCATTGCACGTTATTGCGCTACCACTTGTATTGGTTGTATTGGTGTTCTTACACCTAATCGCCTTACATGAAGTGGGCTCGAATAACCCTGATGGTGTTGAAATTAAAAAGAACAAAGATGAGAACGGATGGCCTATTGATGGTATTCCATTCCACCCTTACTACACTGTAAAAGATATTATGGGTGTCGCTGGGTTCTTAATCGTGTTCTGTTATGTGTTGTTCTTCATGCCTGAAGGCGGTGGATATTTCCTTGAAAAGCCAAACTTTGAAGCGGCTAATCCAATGAAAACACCTGAACACATTGCGCCAGTTTGGTACTTCACACCTTTTTATGCCATTTTACGTGCTATCCCTGATAAATTAGTGGGCGTTATTGGTATGGGTCTGTCAATTGCAGTGTTATTCCTACTGCCTTGGCTTGATCGTTGTAAAGTGAAGTCTATTCGCTATCGCAGCATGATCCACAAGATCAACATTGCACAATTTACTGTGTCGTTCATTATTTTAGGATATTTAGGTGTAGTTCCTGCAACGCCTGAGCTAACTATTGCGGCACGTGTATTCACTTTCACTTACTTTGCTTTCTTCGTAGCCTTATGGGTTTACAGTAAGAATGAGAAAACAAAAGAAGTCCCAACGAGGGTGACACACTAATGAAAAAGTTATTAATTGCATTAGTTACATTGCTGCCATCTCTCGCAATGGCAGCAAGTGGACATAGTGTTCACTTAGAAAGTGCTAACGTTGACTTGCATGATAAAGCGTCATTAGAGCGTGGTTTGGATTCATTCCAACACTATTGCTCTGGTTGTCACAGCACTCAATACCAACGCTACGAGCGTGTTGCAACTGATTTAGGCATCTCTAACGATGATATGCGTAACAAGTACATGTTCACTGGTGCAAAAATCGGTGATTTAATGGAAAACGCTATTCCTACTCCAGATGCCGCTAAATGGTTTGGTGCAGCGCCTCCTGATTTAACGTTGGTTGCTCGTGTTCGTGGTGCTGATTGGGTATTTTCATACCTAAAAGGTTTCTACGCAGATGAGACTCGTCCATTTGGTGTGAACAACACAGTGTTCCCATCAGTGGGTATGCCACATGTTTTACAAGACTTACAAGGTCTTGCTACTGTTACGAAAGATGAAGCTGGTAATGCATCTCTTGTAAAAGATAAAGATGGTAATCTTGTTACCACAGGAGGCAAATTGACGGCAGAAGAATACGACCAAGTCGTTCGTGATATCACGGGTTTCTTAGTTTATTCAGCTGAACCAGTTCAGTTAGAGCGTGAAGCTTTAGGTTGGTGGGTACTTGGATTCTTGTTTATTTTCTTCATCATTGCTTATTTGTTGAAGAAAGAATACTGGAAAGATGTGCACTAGCCATCAATAACGGTTAATATACATTATCCGCATTTTGTAAACGGGGGGCTTAGCCCCTCGTTTGTTTTGTTTTTTCTAGATTCTGGAGGGTATCAATGGCTGTTGCTGCCAACAAGCGCTCTATCATGACACTTTTTTCTGGTGCCGATGATTTATATAGTCACCAAGTACGTATCGTATTGGCTGAAAAAGGGGTTACCGTTGATGTTTTACAGGTAGACCCAAGTGAAATGCCTGAAGATTTACTTGAAGTAAATCCATACAACTCTGTACCGACTTTAGTTGATCGTGAACTAGTGTTGTACGAATCACGCATTATTATGGAATATTTGGATGAGCGTTTTCCACATCCTCCATTAATGCCTGTATATCCGGTATCTCGCGGCCAAAGCCGTTTAATGATGCACAGAATCGACACCGATTGGTATGCGCTTGTAGAGCGTATCCGTAAAGGTGAAAAGGCTGATGCAGCGCGTAAAGAGTTAATGGAAAGCTTAATTGCTTTAGCGCCAGTATTTGCTGAAATGCCATACTTCATGAGCGAAGAGTTTGGTTTATCTGATTGCTACTTAGGCCCATTATTGTGGCGTCTACCAGTATTAGGCATTCACTTAGACCCACGTACATCGAAAGATATCAGTGCTTACATGACACGTATTTTTGAACGTGAATCATTTAAGGCATCGTTAACTGAGGCTGAGCGCGAAATGCGCATGGGCATGTAATGAAACCAATAACAGCTAATCGTCCATATTTGTTGCGTGCTTACTACGAGTGGTTGATGGATAACCATTTGACGCCACACGTAGTCGTGGATGCATTTGTTAACGGTACGCAGGTTCCGCAGCAATTTGTCAAAGACGGTCAAATCGTCTTGAATATTGCAACCGGAGCGGTGGCTAATCTTCACATGTCTAATGATGCAGTAGAGTTTAATGCACGTTTTGGTGGTGTACCACAGAATGTGTTTTTGCCTATGGCATCGATCGTGGCCATTTACGCTCGTGAAAACGGTGCTGGCACGGTGTTTGATATGGAAGATGCATATATGATCGAAGGTGAACATGATGAGTTATCATCTGTACCGCCATCAATGAAATCTGTTGATGACACTTCGACATTGCCACCATCGTCTAAATCGACAAAGCCTGATGATAAAACTAAGCGTAAAAACCATTTAACTGTGGTGAAGTAGCGGTTAATTAACATTACATAAAACCAGTCGCAAGGCTGGTTTTTTTTAAGCTAAAATTGATGTGCTACAAACATTTATAGCGCAACTGGAACCCATAATGTTGTTGATGATTGATAATTATGATTCTTTTACGTTTAACTTAGTTCAGTACTTCCAAGCTCTGGGGCAAGAGATACTGGTTAAACGTAATGATGAAATCAGCATTGAACAAATTGAAGCTTTAGCACCTACACATTTGATTATTTCTCCTGGTCCATGCACTCCTAATGAAGCGGGTATTTCACTTGCAGCTATTAAACATTTTGCCGGTAAAATTCCTATTCTTGGTGTGTGTTTAGGACATCAAGCTATCGCACAAGTGTTTGGTATTGATGTTGTGCGTGCCAAACGTGTTATGCACGGTAAAACCAGCTTGATTGAACATAATCAACAGGGATTATTCCGTCAATTAGCATTACCTCTGCAGGTTACTCGTTATCATTCATTGTTGATTAACCATGTACCTCATGGCTTTAGTCTGGATGCGTGGTTTGATGACCCAATTTATGGCCGTGAAATTATGGCGATGAGCCATGACGCGTTACGTATTTACAGCGTCCAGTTTCATCCTGAATCTATTTTGACTCAGCAAGGCCATGAACTTTTGGATAACTTTTTGTATTTATAAAGCGTTTTCGAATTTATATCTTCGGGTTCATTATCACGTATTCTGTTACAACTTCTGCAACTAATCTGGCTAAATTCTAGCGTCTATTTGTGCTATAAATAGCGCTTAAAATAATAAAAGGGATAACCATGACAAGCTTTATGCGAAACTTTGCGGTGAGCGCACTTTCTTTGGCAATGATAAGTGGTTGTGCTGCCACGGCCAAACATGACGATACAATGGTTATCGCAGCGCCGAGTGCAACAACGTTGACCGTGCCATTAGCACAGCCTCCAAAAGCCCAGCAACCGTTGACACTTAATCAAATTATGGCCAATCCAGATTGGATGGGAATATTTGCTCAAGGAGCTTATTGGAGCGATGACAGTCAATCGGTATATTTCAGTCGCCAAGCACATCAATCTCCGGTCCGTGATTTTTATCAACAAGCTATTGGACAGTCCGAGGCAAACAAGCTTGCACTTAATCAGTTGCACCTTGCCGATCAACGTAATGGTGTCTTCGATCAGGCCAAGACTCAAAAAGCCTATATTTATCAAGGTAACGTATTTGTAAAAGATTTATCAAACGGTGAAATAAAGCAATTTACCCGTCAAAACGATGCAATTAATGGCGTACGTTTTTT
Source organism: Shewanella sp. SG44-2 (assembly GCF_014164215.1). NCBI lineage: Bacteria > Pseudomonadati > Pseudomonadota > Gammaproteobacteria > Alteromonadales > Shewanellaceae > Shewanella > Shewanella sp. SG44-2. The sequence continues at coordinate 29,737 of NZ_JACJEU010000033.1, read as the reverse complement.
AAATGGTGGCGACCTTGCATTCTGGCAAGGTAATAATATTTTCCGAGTGCACCAGTCTAGCGGCCTAGTAGAACAAATTGCCGCAATCCAAATGGAAAACGAACCTAAAACGACGCAACAGCCAAGCAGCTTTATTGCTAAGCAACAGCATAGACTTATTCAATATGTTGCCATGGAACATGACAACAGTGTCACACGTGATGAATACCGAGATTCATTGGCTAAAGCCGATCCTACTTTTTCAGCTAAACCTTGGTATTTAGGTGATGCTGAAGTGGTTTCAGAAATGAGCCTGTCGCCTGATGGACGTTATGTGATATTGGCCTTAACGGACAAAAATTATGATTGGCGTGCAGAACACGACATTATGCCGAATTATTTGGGCCAAGAAGGTTATGTCGATCCTGTGCCAGCACGTTCACGTGTTGCAGAAGACGCTTTTCCAGGTCAACGTTTAGTGCTACTCGACCTTATTGAACACAATAAAAAAGACATTACCATCGAAGGTCTAACTGGTTTTGATCAAGACGTATTGGCAAGTGTCAAAACTGAAAATGCTAAGGCCCAAGGCAAAAGCTATAAAAGCGAAAATGCCCCGCGTTTAGTCCAGTTAATGCAAGATTGGGAGTGGAGCCAAAGCGCAATTCAGTGGCATGAGTCTAATGATAAATTATTAGTGATGCTGGAAGCCGTTGACAACAAAGATCGCTGGATCGCCAGTGTCGACCTTCAAAAAGGCAAACTAACAACCGAACATCGGTTACATGACGATGCTTGGGTAAACTATAATTTTAATCAATTTGGTTGGATAACCGGTACAGATAGCATGTACTACTTATCTGAAGAGTCTGGTTTTTCTCAGCTCTATACTAAAACGGCAGCTGGCAAAGTAGTCGCTCTTACCAATGGCAAATTTGTGGTTGATAATGTGACTTTATCACCCGACGCAAAACACTTTTATTATCGTGCTAATAAAGACCATCCAGGTAGCTACAATGTTTACCGTGTAGAGATTGCCACAGGTAAAACAGAGCAACTGACTCAGTGGATGGGCACATTGGATTACAATTTGAGCCCTGATGGACAATCATTGTTACTAACGGCTTCATCTGCTGTTCACCCTGATGAACTGTACATTCAACCTATTGGCGGAAAAATGAGCCAATTAACGCATTATACTAGCCCTGAATTTGCACAATATCCTTGGCAAACACCGCAGATAGTGACGGTTCCTTCAAGCCATGGGGCGGGAAACATTTATGCGCGGGTTTATTTGCCTCAAGGTTATGATGCTACCCAAGCAGACAAATATCCTGCTGTAGTGTTTAACCATGGTGCAGGTTATTTACAAAATGCCCATTATGGTTTCTCGGGGTATTTTCGTGAGTTCATGTTCCATAACCTCCTAACCCAACAAGGTTATGTAGTGATGGACATGGATTACCGTGGTTCAAAAGGTTATGGCCGTGATTGGCGAACCGCTGTGTATCGCAACATGGGGCATCCTGAAGTTGAAGATTTAAAAGATGGTGTAGCATGGATGGCAAGTAATGCTAACGTGGATGCACAGCGTGTGGGCACTTATGGTGGTTCGTACGGTGGTTTCCTTACCTTTATGGCGTTATTCAATGAGCCTGAGTTGTTCCAAGCAGGAGCCGCATTGCGCCCTGTAGCTGATTGGGCACATTATAATGCACCTTATACCTCTAATATTTTAAATACGCCTGACGTCGATCCTATCGCTTATGAGCGTAGCTCACCAATAGAGCATGCTCAGGGGTTACAGAAACCACTATTGATCATGAGTGGTGTGTTAGATGACAACGTGTTTTTCCAAGACAGTGTGCGCATGGTGCAACGGCTTATTGAATTAGAAAAGCCGATGTTTGAAACCGCAATCTATCCTGTCGAACCGCATGGATTTAAGCAACCTTCAAGTTGGTTAGATCAGTATCGTCGTATTTATAAATTGTTTGAACAAGAATTGAAGTAATCGGCTCTGAGTTCAAAAAAACAAATAAATATCTATTAAGGCTTCCTTTGAGAAGCCTTAATTTTTATGATTAAGTGATGAAAACTGTAAAAGGCAATGTGAGTGGCAATATCAATAGCAGGTGGAGTTCGGCCCGGAAAAGTCATTGAGATTGAGCGCCGACTCTATAAACAACTTATTGTGGGTAAGCATAAAGCCAATGCTATGCCTGATGAGTTGAGCGCAGAATTAGAAGAGAGCGCTAATAAGCTTGATATTGAGCGTAAAGCATTAAAAATGCGTCTTGAGAAACAAGCAAAAGAGAAAAGTGTATATGTTGAGGTATCCGCACTGTTAACTCATACAGTTAATAATGCGATAGAGCATCAATTAGCTCATCCTCAAATGATATTAGAAGCATCAGCAATTAGCGAAAATCAAATTTTATTGTTAGACCTTCTATTACACCCAGATCTGAACATTAATCGACTTCGACCGATTATCGAAAGTATTAACTGGTTATCACGTGATTTAATCAATTTAATTAATAGTCCAGCATCTCGTCACCGCCGCCCTAAACATGGCGATGTTCAAGTGACCGACATTAAGCTAGTGCTTAACTACATTGGTATTGAACATTTACGTTTGTTGATCCCTTATTTTTGTTTACGTAACTGGTTACCTTCAGGTAACGCTAACTTATTATGGATCACCCGCAAGCTTTGGCGTTACAGCATGGTAAGTGCCATAGCAGCGCAAACCTTAGCAGAGTTACATAATGAAGAGCCTGGTTTGGCTTATAGCTGTGCGTTAATGTACCAATTTTCTACCTCAATTATATTGAGCCAAAGTGGACGTATATTTGATAATACTTGGGGGACTTGGTTACGAGAGGCAAGCCATAGCCGAGAAAAACAAGTTTACGATGCCATTATGGCAACAGACTTTCCTGCCGAGGAAGTATTGGGCCAAGTATTACTCCATAGCCACCGTTTAAATTGGCAACTATTGAGTTTACTGAAATTCGATGATTCCCCGATGACACAAGTGTTAAAAGAGTTAGACCACGATTACCACTTTACAGAGCTATCAGCCGATGCCGCCATTGTGGCTAAGGCGAGTTGTTATGCCAAAGTGCTTTTGTTAGAAGAGCAACAACAAATCGATCCACAAGAGAAACGTATTATGTTTGATTATTATCAGTTTTCGGCGCAAGAACTGATTAGGCTTAAAGGGCAAAATTTTCGGAAGCTTGATTTACTTTAAATAGCTTTTTTCTATCAAAAGGATAAATGTTAAATATGTGTAATTATTCACTTTTGATGAATAGCTACACAAATTCGAGTCAAATAACTTTTTTTATGACTATTTATGCTTCATAACCCCCCAATAAATGCGTTGTTTAGTCATATTTATCAATCTTTATGCAGAATGCCAATAAGGCCTGCAGAAGTTAATTGTACTGAACTGGTATTTTGATCACATTTTCGCTAATAATGTCGCATAAATAACACAAACTTCCGCTAATGCACTTACAGAATATAAAGCAGACAGCGGAAACAGCGGCTTTCAAGCCGCTTACAACCTGAAGGATGAAATGCAATGAGTGTAGAAATGAATCTAACCCGTGCCCAATTCGATGAAGTTATGGTGCCTAATTATGCGCCTGCCGCTGTTATTCCTGTTCGCGGAGCAGGTAGCCGAATATGGGATCAAGAAGGTAATGAATTCATCGATTTTGCCGGTGGTATTGCAGTAAATTGTTTAGGTCATTGTCACCCAGCTTTAGTGTCAGCATTAAAAGAGCAAGGCGAAAAGTTATGGCATTTATCAAACGTAATGACCAACGAGCCAGCACTAGAATTAGCGACAAAGTTAGTTAATGCCACATTTGCTGAGCGCGTCTATTTTGCTAACTCAGGTGCAGAAGCCAATGAAGCAGCATTAAAATTAGCTCGCCGTTATGCATTAGATAACCATGGTGCAGATAAAGATCAAATCATCGCATTCGATAAAGCGTTCCACGGCCGTACATTCTTTACTGTAACAGTTGGCGGACAAGCTGCTTATTCAGACGGTTTTGGCCCTAAGCCACAAAGTATTACTCACGTGCCATTTAATGATATCGCTGCACTTGAAGCGGTAATTTCTGACAAAACTTGTGCCATTATGCTTGAACCTCTTCAAGGTGAAGGCGGGATTATCAATGGTGATCCTGAGTTCTTAAAAGCAGTACGTCGTTTAGCTGATAAGCATGACGCATTAGTGATTTTTGATGAAGTACAAACTGGTGTAGGCCGTACTGGTGAGTTATTTGCTTACATGGGTACAGACATCGTGCCAGATATTTTAACCAGTGCCAAAGCGCTAGGCGGTGGCTTCCCTATTGCTGCAATGCTAACTAGCGCAAAAATTGCTGCTCACCTAAAAATTGGTACTCACGGTTCTACTTATGGCGGCAACCCACTGGCTTGTGCTGTAGGTAATGCAGTAATGGACGTGGTTAATACCAAAGAAGTGTTGGACGGAGTTAAACATCGCGAACAGTTATTCCGTGATGGTTTAGCGGCTATTAACGCCAAATACAACGTATTCAGTGAAGTACGTGGTAAAGGCTTGTTAATCGGTGCGGTATTAAATGAACAATATGAAGGTCGTAGCCGTGACTTCTTGGTTGCTTCTGTTGCTGAAGGCCTTATGAGTTTGATGGCTGGTGCAAACGTTGTGCGTTTTGCTCCTTCATTAGTGATCCCAGAAGCAGACATCGCAGAAGGCTTGTTGCGTTTTGAACGCGCAGTAGCAAAAGTGGTTGCTGGTTAATTTGCAAATTTAGTGCAGGCTTAGCTTGCACTAATTTGTTTGGGTACGCCAATTGGGTGAATACGCGTTGAAATGTATTTCAGCGCGGTTCGCTTATGGCGCAATGAGGAGATTAAGATGTTAATCATACGTCCTATCCGTGCAAGTGATTACGATGCACTTTATGGTATCGCAGTTGAGTCAGGCCACGGTTTTACATCTTTACCAGTTAACGAAGAGTTACTGCGTTCAAAGATTGCTAGGGCAGAGGCATCTTTTATCAAGCAAATTGATAAACCTTTTGACGAAGGTTATTTAATGGTGCTTGAAGATACAAAGACCAATGAAGTTGTCGGTACCTGTGGTATTGAAGCCGCCGTCGGCATGCAAGATGCTTTTTATCATTACCGTTTAGGTACTGAGGTCTATCATTCTCAGCAAATTTCTGTTCGCAATGAAGTTGAAACCCTCACATTATGCCACGACTACACTGGCGCAGCAGAAGTGTGCACCCTGTTTTTAAAAGACGGATATCGCAAAGGCAACAACGGCCGCATGTTATCACGCTCGCGCTTTTTATTATTAGCACAGCATCCTGAGCGCTTTGGCGATACCGTTATTGCTGAAATGCGTGGTGTGAGTGATGATCATGGTGACTCGCCGTTTTATGAATGGTTACAACATCACTTTTTAGGTATCGATTTTGTTGAAGCTGACTACTTGTCTGGTTTAGGCAAAAAAGCCTTTATGGCCGAAATGATGCCGCGAAACCCCGTTTATGTTTGCATGTTGCCTAAAAAAGCCCAAAAAGTGATTGGTGAAGTGCATAAAAACACCAAGCCAGCATTGCGTTTATTACAGGCAGAGGGTTTTAAGTTCCGTAATTATGTCGATATTTTTGATGGCGGCCCAACGGTTGAATGTGCACTAGCTGAGATCCGCTCAGTGAAAAAGAGCCGTTTATTGACCGTTTCAGTTGGCAAGATGCCACATGCCGATCATCATTTTATTATCTCCAACACCTCGCTTGCTGATTATCGTGCGTCAGCAGCTAAATTGTTGGTCTCTGATGAACACGACAATGTTGTGCTCAGCCCTGAAATCGCTGCTGGTTTACTGGTGAGCGATGGCGAGCAAATTCGTGTTTTAGCAATGTAGGAGCAAGAAATGACACAATATATTCAAGGTCAGTGGTTAGCTGGCGAAGGTCATGAAATCAATTCAAAAAACCCTGCCAACGGTGACGTAATTTGGCAAGGTAACACGGCTACTGCTACTCAAGTGAATGCAGCTGTAGATGCCGCTCGTGCGGCACAGTTTGATTGGTTTATGCTGGGTTATGAAGCTCGCTTAGCCATAGTCGAAGCGTATCGTGCACAACTAGAAGCTAATAAAGCCGAGATCGCAGAAACCATCGCTCAAGAAACCGGTAAGCCACAGTGGGAAACTGCCACTGAAGTGGGTGCTATGATTGGCAAGATAGCATTGTCGGCAAAAGCCCATGACAAACGTACCGGCACTGAAACCAATGATTTACCTGCAGGGCGTGCCGTATTACGTCACAAGCCTCATGGTGTTGTAGCGGTATTTGGCCCTTATAATTTCCCAGGCCATCTACCAAACGGACACATAGTACCAGCATTATTGGCCGGTAACACAGTGGTGTTTAAGCCATCAGAATTAACGCCTAAAGTGGCTGAGTTAATGCTGAAGTGTTGGGACAAAGCTGGTTTACCACAAGGTGTGGTTAACTTAGTGCAAGGTGAAGTTGAAACCGGTAAAGCATTAGCATCACATCCACAAATTGACGGTTTATTCTTTACCGGTAGTTCACGTACTGGGCATATTTTACATGAACAATATGCTGGCCTCCCAGGTAAGATTTTAGCCTTAGAAATGGGCGGTAATAATCCGCTTATCGTTAAAGGCGTTACCGATACCAAAGCTGCGGTCCATGACATTATTCAGTCTGCTTATATTTCGTCTGGCCAGCGTTGTACTTGTGCCCGTCGTTTATATATTGAAGAGGGCGCACAAGGTGATGCGTTAATCGCAGAGCTAGTAAAGGCTATTAAGCAAATTAAAGTGGGTGCTTGGAACGTTCAACCACAACCTTTTATGGGCTCGATGATTTCTGAAACCGCTGCACGTGGCATGGTTGCCGCACAGGCGACACTTCAGTCATTAGGTGGTGTTTCATTAGTTGAGTTAGTGCAAGTTGAAGCTGGTACTGGTTTAGTCACTCCAGGCTTAATAGATGTCACTAAAGTCGCTGAGTTACCTGATGAAGAATATTTCGGTCCATTATTGCAATTAGTACGTTACAGCGATTTTGACCAAGCTATTCATTTAGCCAATGCGACTCGTTATGGTTTATCAGCTGGTTTATTAGCGGATAGCCGTGAAGATTACGATTACTTTTTAGCGCGCATTCGTGCTGGTATTGTTAATTGGAATAAGCAGATTACAGGCGCATCAGGTGCGGCACCATTTGGTGGCGTTGGCGCTTCAGGTAATCATCGTGCAAGTGCATTTTATGCTGCTGATTACTGTGCTTACCCTGTCGCTTCAATGGAAGCAGATGCCGTAAGCTTACCTGCTACTTTAAGCCCTGGTTTATCAATTTAACTGATAAATTCATCGCATGATCCGTGCTGGTGACTTTGTTCACCAGCCTTATTTTAGAAGGATTTAACCATGCATACTGACGTTAATGCTTTATTTGCTGCCTTGTGGCAAGACTACATTAAGATGACGCCTTCAGCGGCGAAAATTCATCAGCTTTTAGGCCATGGCGCGCCAATCATCAATGACCATATCGCTTTGCGTACTTTTAATATCGCTAAAGTAAATTTAAGCGTATTGGCTAAACATTTCACCTCTATCGGTTATGTCGACAGTGGTGATTATAAGTTTGAGCAGAAAAAGCTGATAGCTAAGCACTTTGAACATCCGGATCCAAAACAGCCAAAGGTGTTTATCTCTGAGTTGTTAGTTGAAGAATTTAGCCCTGAGCTGCAAAAGAGCATCCATGGTTTAATCGATCAGGTTGATATTGCGGCAACCACGGCAGATAACTTCATATATTCTGGTCGTCATTGGGATGTAGATAAAGCGACTTACCAAGCATTACTTGCTGAAAGCGAATATGCTGCGTGGGTTGCTGCGTTAGGTTACCGTGCCAATCACTTTACGGTTTCAATTAACGATCTGCCTGAATTTGAGCGTATTGAAGATGTAAACCAAGCCTTAAAGCAGGCTGGGTTTGTGTTAAATAGCTCTGGCGGTGAAGTTAAAGGATCGCCAGAAGTCTTGTTAGAGCAGTCTTCTACCATGGCTGATAAAGTGGTTGTGAACTTTACCGATGGCGATGTGGAAATTCCAAGTTGTTTCTATGAGTTTGCCCGTCGTTATCCAATGGCTAATGGTCAGCTTTATACTGGCTTTGTTGCAGCATCTGCCGACAAGATTTTTGAAAGTACCAATGCAATGATGTAATGTTTATGCATGGACGAAAAAGACCTAATTGATCGCTCAGTTAGGTCTTTTTTATTGCTTATTCTAGGCAAAAAAGCTTAGTTGCTCATCAATATACTGACATTAAGCCCTTGTAATGCTTTACTTCGACTAAATTGCAATACAAAACCATATTGGTCACAAATCTCTTTAACAATCGATAAGCCCAACCCGTGGCCAATAGTTGCTTCATCTAGTCGGGTGCCACGAGAGGTTAATAATGCAATTTGCTCTTGTTTTACACCGAGACCATCGTCTTCAATTTGAATTAATATCACTCCCGATGGTAACTCTTCGATGCTGACATGAACCTGTGAGTTTGCCCATTTAAAGGCATTGTCGAGCAGATTGCCAAACAGCTCCATACCATCTTCGCGATGTATTGGAATACGACTAATATGTTGCGGATTCACAATGCTGCAATCAATGCTCCGCTGATGATGCACTTTATGTAACGTTTGGATTAAGCTATCAAAATCTTTTGGCACCGCCAGTTGTGCTGCGGGCAGCATGTCTCCCGTTATCCTTGCTGCAGCCAATTTACGTTCAATCATTTTATGAACTAAATCTAATTGCTGCTGCATTGCTATAGCGGCATCCGGATGAGTGAGCCCGAGCGCTTCAACTTGTTGCTGCATGACTGCTAATGGGGTTTTTAAGCCATGGCTTAAATTACCTAGGTTATTGCGGCTACGTTCAATTTGTTTGGCTGTGTAGTCTAACAACTCATTGTAGGTTTCGGCTAGCGGGCGGATTTCTGCTGGAATTTGTGAAATGGCTAATGAAGCGATTTCACCTTCGCGCAATTTAGCCAGTGCCCCTTGGATTTGATTTACCGGTTTAAATGATTGGCGTAAAATAATGAAGATACCGGCGATCATCGCCAATAACATACCGATATTGATTGCCAGTTTAGTACCAAACACTTCGCTAAACACACGCCGTCCGATACTGAGATCTTGGGCGACAGTTAATGTGGCTGTGTTGTGACTGTTTGGCGCGCCGATGCCGATAGATAACAACTGCATATCATTGTTTTTTGGCCCTTTAGCCTGCCAAACTCGTTTCTGCTGTGCTTGTAACTGTTCAATTTGTAATTCGGCATCCCACAATGAACGGGATCGAATAGTGCGGTCGGGCAGATTTAATTGGAAATAACGCCCTGAATAAGCTGGTCGGTAAAAGCTGGATAATTGGTTTTGGTCGATAACGATCTCACCCTCATCGAGCCTAGTGGCGATAATGATATGTTCTAAATCTTCTTCAAGACGATTAATAATAGAGTCATGAAACGCATCTCGAAGCATCGACTCAAATAAAAATAAGCCTATTAGCGTAGCAATAATGATTAAGCCACTGAGCCAGAGGCTTAATTTAAACCGAATCGAAATCATTCAATAATGCCATGGAAAATATAACCCTGACCACGGCGAGTTTCGATAGCGGTTTTACCGAGTTTTTTACGTAAGTGTGTGACATAAACTTCAACGACGTTACTTTCTTTTTCATCATCAAATTGATAAAGCTTATCAGTAAGCTGTTGCTTCGAAAGAAGCTTCTTTGGTGACATTAAGAATATTTTCAGTAACCTAAACTCCATCGACGTCAGCTCATATATGTGTTCGCCAACAGTCACCTTTTGCTCGTTTTCGTCTAAATTAACCCCTGCATAACAAAGTTGCTTGGATGACGAGTTAACCCGCCCATGGGCTCTATGAATGAGTGCCTGAATACGGGCGAGGAGTTCTTGCGCATGAAACGGTTTGCCTAAGTAGTCATCTGCGCCAGCATTAAAGCCTTCAACTTTTTCATGCCACTGACTTCGGGCAGTTAACATTATTACCGGGGTATTTATGCCACGTTCACGCCATTTAGTGACTAATGACAAGCCATTGCCGTCTGGTAATCCGATATCTAAAATGACACAGTCATAATCAGTTTCTTTCATCAAATAATCGGCTTCAATAGCTTTGTCTGTGACATCCGTAATATAACCAGCTTGCTTGAGTTGTTTTTCAAGCTCGGCAACCAGTAAAGGGTTATCTTCAACGAGTAACAGTTTCATGTTTAGTACATTCGCTCGGTAATTGAGTCAATGAATCTTGCATACCGTTAGCTGCATCTAATTGCAGATTAACAACATGCCCTTGTTTTAGCTTAAATTGTAAATCATAGCGCCACTTATCTTGATGTTGATAAAGCTGGGCGTCGATTAAGTGACCATCACAATACTGCGACAACCAAGTTAAGTAATCATCTAATGAACGTATATTACCAGAAGATACTAATTTTTGGACGTTGTCATGGTCCAGAGGGCGTTCTTTTGCGGGAATATCTTGTTGATTAATGGTGATGGCCATTAAGCTGCTTATTGCTGTTAAGAACAAGCTATTCATGGGCGCTCCAAAATAAAAAAGTGGCGTTCAGAGTATGAACACCACTTTAAGTATCTTGGCTTAAATCAAGCTGAAGCCTATATGATTAAGGCATAAACATTTAGTTTGATTCGTCGTTAGCCTTTGTCGTTTAGCGCGTACCGTAAACTACGATCGTTTTACCGTGTGCTTGGATTAAATTTTGTTCTTCAAGCATTTTTAAAATACGACCGACGGTTTCACGTGAACAACCAACAATTTGACCAATCTCTTGACGTGTAATCTTAATTTGCATGCCGTCAGGATGTGTCATAGCATCAGGTTGTTTTGCAAGGTGTAATAACGTTTGTGCAATGCGACCAGCAACGTCAAGGAACGCTAAGTCGCCTACTTTTTGGCTAGTACTTTGTAAACGATAGGCCATTTGCGCCGAAAGTTTCATCAAGATTTCAGGGTTTACCTGAATCAATTGCTTAAATTTCTTGTAAGAAATTTCTGCAATTTCACATGCTTGTTTAGCACGAACCCATGCAGTACGTTCAGATTGTTCTTCAAACAATCCTAATTCACCGATAAAGTCGCCTTGATTTAGATAAGAAAGGATCATTTCTTTACCTTCTTCATCTTTGATCAATACAGCAACGGAACCTTTGACGATGTAATATAAAGTGTCAGAATCTTCACCTGCGTGAATTAAAGTACTCTTTGCAGGGTACTTATGAATGTGACAATGTGAAAGAAACCATTCTAATGTTGGGTCAGGTTTTGGCTTACCAATCAGAGCCATACGATGTTCCTCGATTGATTAAAAATGAAAGTAAGTAATATCTAATTAAGCATTCTACGCTATTGAAACCGTGAAAACTTTGATAGAGATCGTATTTAGAAGTGTGCGTAGTGTATATTAACTTGTTAAATTTAAGATTAAATTTATCTCATTTGTGATGACGGTCGACTTTTTTTGTGAATTTGTCTTAATCATCACTACGATTGAATTATTGCTAATGTCATTTGTCTATTGTATTGGATCCATGAGTTAGCTAATGTTATTTAATCAGCTTCATAAATAGTTGTCGAGGTATGTGTGAAAAAACTGAGTCAAATCGGGTTTATTGCCTGTGTTGTTTTATTAAGTGGACTTAGTTCATCTGTAAAAGCGTTTGTTATCCCGCCCTCTATTGAGTCTCAGGCGGCGACTAAGCTGGTTCATATTCAGATTAAAGCCAAACAGGGCAATGCAGATGCACAATTTTTATTGGGTTTAATGAACCTTTCCGGACGATTTGTTACTCAAGATACTAAGCAAGGATTAAGCTGGGTTAATCTTGCTGCACAACAACACAATATTAAGGCGCAACAAACATTAGCTGATTTAGCCTTTGACGGTAAATTAATTCCGCGTGATTTAGCGCTGGCAGAAAAATGGTATCTGCAAATGGTCGCACAAGGAGATAAGTGGGCTCATTTTCGTTTAGGGTTTATTTATTCTGCTGGTGGTGATGGTGTAGTGCGTAATTGCGGCAAAGCAATGGAGCAGTTTAGTGCTGCGGGGGATGCCGTTTCAATGGGCAATATTGCGTGGATATTAGCCACGTGCCCTGAGGCCGAATACCGAGATGGTTCGCGTGCAGTATCAATGTCGTTAAAATTACTCGAACAAAATCAAAATGATCCAACGGTATTAGATAATCTTGCGGCCGCGTATGCTGAGCTTGGTGATTTTTCTGCGGCAATTGATACCCAGAAAAAAGCAATTGATGCGTTAAAGGATAATCCTGAGATTGTGCGCAGCGATGAGTTTATTTTACGTTTGAAACAGTATCAGAATAATCAAGCTTATCGAGAAATTATCCCACTGATGTAATGCTCAGGATAAGCAATGTGAGTCATTTACTATTATCAACCGGTCCGTGTATTGACTTGTTTATCAGAAGGGATAATAGCTGATGTGAGTGCTTGAGCATCGATGTTGTTTGGTTTCGTTGATGTGCTCAATGCGCTAACAGAAAAAAGGGGGAATTAGCACCCCAAGCACATCAACTGCCGTTCTTTCGCTCGAAATCACGATGCGGCTATCTTAATTGTTCTGACTTAAATCAAACTTAATCGAGTTTGATATCATCAAGGTTTTGCAACTCTAGACGTTTATCCATTAAGTCTTTAACCAAAGGCGTTAAAATTAATTCCATAGCCAGAGACATTTTTCCACCAGGAACAACTAGTGTATTGACGCGTGACATAAATGAGCCTTGGATCATGTTGAGGTAATAAGGGAAATCAACATTATTAATACCGCGAAAGCGAATCACTAAAAAGCTTTCATCTAGGCTAGGTATGTCTTTTGCGCTAAAGGGATTTGAGGTGTCTACGGTCGGCACTCGTTGAAAATTAATGTGTGTCCGTGAAAATTGCGGCGTCATGTGCTTGATGTAATCGTCCATACTACGGACTATCGAGCCCATAACTTTTTCACGACTGTGGCCTCTATCGTTTGTGTCGCGAATAATCTTCTGGATCCACTCTAAGTTAACAATCGGCACCATGCCTATCAAAAGATCAACATGTTTAGCGACATCTGCATCTTCAGTCACCACACCACCGTGCAGTCCTTCGTAATACAGCATATCGGTATTGGCTGGCAAATCACGCCATTGCGTAAATGTACCGGGCATTTGATTAAATGGCACCGCTTCATCAAAGGTGTGTAAGTAGCTGCGGGTTTGGCCATTACCTGTATCACCATAACTGGTAAAACATTCTTCGAGCTTTTTGAAATTATTCGCTTCGGGACCAAAATAGCTTAAGTTTCGATTTTCAGCCTGTGATTTTCTAATTAACACTTCCATTTCAGCGCGGGTGAAATTATGGAAACTATCACCTTCAACGAATGCAGCATTGATACCCAACTGTCTAAATATATGAATGAAGGCAGTTGTGGTCGTAGTTGTGCCAGCACCGGATGAACCGGTTACAGCAATAATAGGATGTTTTGCTGACATATTATTTGCCTAGGTAATGTTGTGGACGTGAAAAATCGAGTCACTAGTTATACGGTAATCATCACCCGTGGGTCAATTATTCGCAGGTAACAATGTGATCATTTTGTAGTAAAACCATCGTTTTGTATTACAGCTAGTCGAAAGATGAGCGTGAAATATGCTCGCGTTGCCTAATGGCGATAGACTCATCATCCTCGCTATATTCAACCACTAGCTCGCCCTTTTTTAGTGCTAGCTTACATTGGTCCATTGCGCGACTTAATTGTTGCTCGTCTGCGTCACTAAAACTGCCATCTTCAAGTTGTGATAACAGATATTCTTTTATCATACGCTGAAGTACTTCTTGAGGTAATGAAAGTAACGCTTCATAAGGCACAAGCATGGTGTATTTCCTATTTATGACTGACTAAAGAAGCGGGGCATCGTGTTCGGTTACTGTATCATCTGTAGTTCGAATAAACTCGATGATGCGACGCTCGAGGTAAAAGCGCGGTTTCCAAGGCCACCCACCTTCAACAAACCCTACATGTCCACCACACTCATGCAACTCGTATTCAACCATAGGTGATAATTGAGCTTGCTTTGGGATCACTTCATCGGTCATGAAGGGATCATCCTTGGCGTGGATGACTAAAGTAGGCTTGGTGATATGCTGCAAATAGCCAAGGCCGCTAGATTGTTGATAGTAATCATTTACGTCAATAAAACCATGCAAAGGTGCAGTGACTTTATCGTCAAACAAATAAAAGGTATTGAGCATTTTGAGCTGCTCTTTAGTGATCGGCATTTGCTCGGTTAAATCAGCAGTGTTGATTTTGTCGAGCATTTTATGTTGTAAGCGTTTAATTAAAAAGCGTTGATACAGAGTTGAAAAGCCACTTTCTAAGCGTTTAGCACAGGCTCCTAGCGTGAGAGGGGCCGACACCACCACAGCACGTTCAAGTAAGCTATGCTGTTTTTTACTGCCTTGGTATTTTGCTAGTACATTACCGCCCAAGCTGTAGCCGACAGCATACAATGGTGAGTCTGGATAGTAATGCTTTAGTTGCTCTAGGGTATGGGCTAAGTCGTTAACATCGCCGCTATGATAACTGCGAGCTAAGCGATTGGGTTCACCAGAACACCCCCGATGATGGTGAACAACAGCAGACATTTTGGCTTTTTTTGCTTCGATGAGCATTCTGCGTGCATAATGCGATTCAGTGTTACCTTCAAGACCATGAATGATAACTAAGATAGGCGCGCCATTTTGGGCCTGGCCCAGCCAATCTAAATCGATAAAATCGCCGTCGGGTAACTCTTGTCTTTGCCTAAATGTTATTGGTCTGGCCACTTTGAAAATGAACGGTAGAATCGTTTGTACATGCGGGCTAGCAGCCCACCAAGGCGGAGTGAACAAGGTTTTCATAAAAGGAATATTTCTGTAATAGTTTGTGAAAATTTAAACGTATGTTTAAATGTTACTCATGCCACTCTACCACATAAAAAATAGAGACAACAATAAACTCAAGGGGAAGTAAATGAAGCGGCGTACCTTTATTACGGGTGCTTTTGCTGGAACTGCAGCAATAGCACTAGGCGTTAATTTATATTCACCCATTATCACGACTTCTAGCGATGATATTCATCACCGAGTGTTGTTTAGTGTATTGCTGCCAGTGTTCTTAGACGGTGCATTGCCCGAGGTTCCTAGCCATAGAGAAATCGCGATAAATCGCACATTGGATGCAATTTCACAATCAATTACCCATTTGCCGATTGAACAACAGCAAGAGCTGATGGAATTGTTAGAGTTGCTTGAAGGTCGCTTTGGTCTATTGTTGCTCAGTGGCAGTATGACACCGTTATTAATGCGTGAACCACAGCAATTGATCGACATGTTAGAGTTTTGGCGTAACAACTATTTGGACATGTTAACAACCGCTTATAACGGATTACGTGAATTGATAATGGCAAGTTATTACGCCTGTCCGGAACATTGGGGCAATTTACGTTATGTAAAGCCTACTTTCTTGGTGCATAACGCGCATTAACCCCCTTATGTAAGGAGCTCTCCCTTGGCCATTATTGATCCTATTATTACCGGATTAAGTGCAGGCTGGCATCATATTGATGCCAGTACCTTAGAAATGGATCGTCACTTTGACGCTGATGTTGTTATTGTTGGTACCGGAGCGGGCGGTGGCACCGCAGCAGAAATACTCACTGAAGCTGGATTGAAAGTGATTATGATTGAAGGCGGCTCGCTTAAATCATCAACTCACTTTGATATGGAAGAGCGCCACGCTTATCCGAATTTGTACCAACAAGCTGCTGCAATGAAAACTGCTGATAAAGGTATTGGTATATTTCAAGGTCGAACGGTAGGCGGTTCAACCACGGTCAATTGGACTACTTCAATTAGAACCCCCGAGCAAACCTTGGCATTTTGGGAGCAAGAAAAGTCAGTAAAAGGCCTGTCTTCGCAAGATTTACTGCCTTGGTTTGAGTTAATGGAACAGCGGCTCAATATTGAACAGTGGCAGTTTGAACCCAATAGAAATAATGGTGCATTGCGCGAAGGTTGTGAAAAACTGGGTTGGGATTACACCGTTATTAAACGTAATGTTAAAGGTTGCTGGAATACCGGTTATTGTGGCATGGGTTGCCCCGTAAACGCCAAGCAATCAATGCTAGTGACCACCATACCTGCTGCCTTAGACAAAGGCGCAACGCTGATTTCTCGCGCTAAAGTGATCAAACTTGAACACAAAGGCGATCAAGTTGTTGGTTTAACGGCCCAGGCATTAACCGAAGGGCTAAAGCCAACATCGGTGAACATTACCTTTAGTGCTAAACATTATATTTTAAGTGCGGGTGCAGTTCATACACCAACGATATTAATGCGTTCTAACACCCCAGATCCACATAAACAATTAGGTAAAACGTTTTTACATCCGTCATTGTTATCGGGCGGTATTTTTGCAGAACAAATTAATGGTCACAGTGGTGCGCCGCAATCTATCTATTCAGATGAATTTGTTTGGCGTGATGGCGCGTCTGGTGATCTAGGTTATAAGCTTGAAGTTGCGCCTGTACATCCCGTGTTGATTGCATCTAAAACCATTGGTTATGGTGTGAGCCACGCACAATTAATGGCTAATTTTAACCAAATGCAGGTGACTATTGCGCTTATTCGTGATGGTTTCAATCAGCAATGTCCTGGTGGTCAGGTAAGATTAACCGATACTAGTTTGGCGTTAGATTATCCTTTAGATAAAGGTTTTTGGGACGGTGCTCGTAGGGCATTTTTGTCGATGGCCGAATTACAATTTGCTGCAGGTGCCAAAAAGGTGTTGCCGATGCATGATGGCTTGGCTTTTCTTAATTCGTGGAGTGAAGCAAAGCAGGCTATTAATAATGCCGATTTAGGTTTATTAAAAACCATTGTCGCGTCGGCCCATGTGATGGGCGGTTGTGCAATGGGTGAAGATAAAACCCTTTCAATGGTCGATGGTTTTGGTAATTCGCATTACCTTGAAAATTTATCGGTGATGGATGGTTCGGTATTCCCAACCAGTTTAGGCGCGAATCCGCAGTTGTCTATTTATGGTATTGTGGCTCGAAATGCAACGGCATTAGCACAAAAATTGACTCAAACTGGCTAGATTAACTACCTTGATATGCCGCCGCTGGGCGGTATATCAAGGTAATATTACAAGTCGTAACCAGACAATGTGTTACGAGTTAGTCAAACCTGCTTGGGTGGTTAATTCAGCCATAATGCTTACATCTAAGCCAAATAAGCTAAGATAGTGTTGTATATTACTCGGCTCAGTATTATCAGGCTCAGCATCTAACGTTGTCCCCTGCAGCAAGTTCAATTTATGCAATAACATGTACTGAGATTTACGTTCCATAATTAGCTCTACGTCGAGCATTTTTTGATATTCTTCACTGTCTAAGTGTACTTTAGCAATCCGACGTAATCGTCGATAAGGTTGCAACACATTTTCTTCCCATTGTTCTATAGCACCCGTTAATAATTCCCACTGCTGCTGGGTTAACACATAATGTTGTTGATCTAGGTATTGAGCTAATAGTAAAAGGTTAACATTTACTTGGTAATAATCTTGTAAGCCCATGTAAAATTTAGGATTAATTGAATAGTTTTGTTCGCAATCACGCCAAATTAAATAACTGAATGTTTGGTGGTGAGAAGGCCGCGACATACCGTATTCCTTGTTGCCTTTGTGATGCTATTTTACACCACAAATGACAATAAAATAATGAAGAGCAATTGCTTATAGGCAATCTTGCTCAAAAATTTCGATCTTCTCTTGAATCTCTAACCAATGCATTTCACTTTCATCCATAGCTTGAGTCAGCGTAGTCCGTTCGTTGAGAACATTGGTCATTTTAGCTTTGTTCTCTGTTTCGTATAAGCTGCCATCGGCTAACTCAATTTCTAATTCGGCTAATCGGGCATTAATTTTTTGCTGTTGAGTTTCTAACTTTACTTGTTGTTTTTTCAGCGGCGATACTTTCTGACGTAATTCAGCTTCCATTCTTTTTTGCTGTTTTTTATCAACAGCATCGCTGCTAGCGCCTACATCTGTTTTGTTGTTGGCTTGTGCTAGTTTAGCGGCATCTAGCAACCATTGATGGTAGTCATCTAAGTCGCCATCAAAAGGTGTTACAACACCTTGGTCAACTAAGTAATAATCACTACAACTTAATCGTAATAGGTGACGATCGTGTGACACGATAACCATTGCGCCCTCAAAGGTTTGCAATGCCATGGTGAGTGCGTGACGCATCTCTAAATCTAAATGGTTGGTCGGTTCATCGAGTAATAGTAAATTTGGACGCTGCCAAACCACTAATGCTAATACTAGGCGGGCTTTTTCGCCGCCAGAAAACGGCCGTACTGGCGATAAGGCCATATCACCATTAAAGCCAAACCCACCTAAAAAGTTACGTAATTCTTGTTCGCGAACACTTGCTGGCGCGAGTCTAGCCAAGTGTTGCATTGGAGAATCATCAAGCGTTAAAAATTCAACTTGATGCTGAGCAAAATAACCAATATTTAATCCTGGGTTAGGTTGATACTTACCCGTTTTGGCTTGTAGTTGGCCTGATAACAGTTTGATTAGTGTCGATTTACCGGCACCATTTCTACCCAACAAACCAATACGCGCACCAGGAACGAGATTTAACTCAACCTGTTTCAGGATGGTATTATCTTCATAACCAATAGAGACATTTTCCATTACCACTAATGGGTTCGGTAGCGCTTCTGGTTCTCTAAAGGCCATTTGAAATGGATTGTCTACTTGCGATGGCAGCAACTCGGCCATGCGCTCGAGTGCTTTCAAGCGGCTTTGTGCTTGTTTAGCTTTACTGGCTTTATAGCGAAAACGATCAACAAATGACTGCATATGCGAGCGCTCTTTTTGCTGACGCTCAAAGGCTACTTGCTGCTGGGCCATGCGTTCAGCGCGAACTCGTTCAAAAGAAGAGTAATTACCTTTGTAGTAATTTAATTTGTGATTTTCAACATGAACAATTTCACCAACAATGCCATCGATAAAGTCACGATCGTGACTGATCAAAATGAGTGTCCCTTGATAAGATTTTATCCAACCTTCTAACCAATACATGGTGTCTAGGTCTAAGTGGTTGGTTGGCTCATCGAGTAACAATAAGTCTGAACGACATAAGAGTGCTTGGGCTAAGTTGAGGCGCATACGCCAACCACCAGAGAAGCTTTTTACCGGGTTACTTTGGTCCGCATCCTTAAATCCTAAGCCTGCTAATAGCGCGCCTGCTCGCGCTTTAATGGCATAGCCGCCAATTGCATCAATTTTGCCATGAATAAGCGCAATGGCATTACCATTATTGTCGGTTTGAGCTTTCTCTAGTTGGGCTTCTAAATCTCGGTATTCGGTGTCACCGTCGAGGACATACTCAAGTGCCGACACATCTAATGCTGGAGTTTCCTGCGCAACAGAGGCAACTTGCCAACCTGAGGGGAAACTAAACTCACCTTTATCTAGATGTAAATGACCTAAAATCAAGGCAAGCAATGATGATTTACCTGTACCGTTGGCGCCGACAAGGCCAACCTTGTGTCCGGGATAAATCGTCAGTGAGGTTTCATCGAGTAAGGTTTTACTGCCGCGAATTAACTGAGCTTGGCTTATGTTGATCATTAATTACAACTTGATACTTAAGAATAGAATAATGGTGCAGATAATATCGCATCTACGATTTATTTCCCACAATCACGGGACTCATGTGGGCTAATCATGGCAAAATAGGCGTATAAATCAGGTAAAGACCTTATTGAGTTAACAGCTCAACCAGTAAACACTAAGTCGAGTAAATCATGACCAAAATTAAAAAGCGTTTTGTTGCAGGCGCTAAATGCCCTAAATGCAGTGCTAAAGACAGTATTTTATTGTTTAAAGAAAATGGAATTGAAACGGTTGAATGTACTGACTGTGATTACCGTGAGCAACAAACAGATATTAAAGTGCCTCAAAAAACGACTGGCAGCATGATAGGAGTGTTCAAACCGGATTAACATTGAGTGACACCTCAACGCTAATGACGAGTTGAGGTTAGTTACTCATATATTCGTCTGGTGGAGTTTCTGCAGATATCTTCATTTTATGCTTAGTTAATATTTGGATAACATTAGTATTATTTTTAATGAGGTCGTTAAAGCGTGTAGTGATTTCTTGTAATTCTAGGCCATAACTTGGGTCATCTTTGGGTTTAGTTTGCCAGTAACGCTTACGATCTAATTTTTGCACTTCGCTAGCGCGTAAAATTTCGAAATAGCTGTTTTCTTGATTTAAGCGATAAATTTCACCATCAAGTAGTTGCAGTAATTCCTCTTTAGAAATGGTTTGTTTATTGAGGAGTGCTTCTAAGGGATCTTGTTTGAGCTCGCGCTTGTCAGAGTCGACCTCAGTGGTGATACCTAATTGATATTCAATTTTATGCTGGCTATATTCTTGGGGGCAAGTTGTTTGGCTGAAAACGACTTTTTCATCCATCATGCATTTGTAAATAGTATTAGCTTGAGCAGTAAAAGCGCCCATGGCGAGTACGATGAATAACAGTCTTTTTGCCATGCGGCCACACATCCTTTTGTCATCACTATTACGATTTTGATATCAGAGGTTTACGTTTTCGACACTAGGGCCTTGTCGATGATGCATTCAACCTAACAGCTGACCACCATGTCTAGCTGTTAATAGGTAAGCAATCACCATTTACGGATTTTGGTTACAGGTTTTTTTATTGAATCTTACTAACCCACTTATTTAGCTCGTGTTTTGATGAGCTTATTTACTTAAGCAGATTAGCATATTTTAGCGCTTTGCAAGTAAGACATTCCCCATACTCGTTACCGGACATTGAATACTTCGCAATCATATTTTTGCTAACAAAATAGCAATAATCACGTCGGTAACATTACTCTACCGATTAAATATGGTTCAATTTTATCGATAAAACCAGTTTTTTGACAATGGAAATTTCAATAATAAAAAAATCTTTTTATTTTATTTTATTTTATTTTATTGGCTTAAGCTAAAACTGAATGATTTTTAGCTTAAGCCATCTATATGCCTAACTTGAATGACGAGAAAATGACACATTGTCAATCAAGCGCGCTTTACCGAGATACGCTGCCCCAATAACCACTAGCTCACTGTCTGCTGCTGTGACTTGACGCAATGTATTGGCATTTCTCACTTCGAGATAATCAGGAGTAAAACCAGCTGTTATCAGTAGTTTTTTGGCTGTGGTGATAGCTTGTTGTGTTGCTTCACCGCGTTGAATCGCGTTAACAATACTGTCTAATGCTTGTTTTAATGTTGCTGCTGAGTGCTTTTCTTCAATGGTTAAATAGCCATTACGAGAGCTCATCGCAAGACCCGATTGTTCTCGGATAGTTTCCACCCCTATTACATCAATCGGCATCGATAAATCTTCAACCATGGTTTTGATAATCATCAATTGTTGAAAATCTTTACGGCCAAATAAGGCAATATCAGGTTGAACAATATTAAACAGTTTGGCGACTATGGTGGCCACACCACGAAAATGACCTAGACGACTTGCACCGCATAATTCATCGCCAATTTCAGGTACTTCAATGTAGGTTTGTTGCGCCAAGCCTTTGGGATAAATGATTTCTGGTGTTGGAGTGAAGAGTATTTCTGTTCCGGCAGCCATCAGCTTGTCACTATCTTGTTCAAGTGTACGTGGGTAACCGTCTAAGTCTTCATTAGCGCTAAATTGCATTGGATTAACAAAAATAGATACCACCACATGGTCTGCGCGCTTTTTAGCTTCATTCACTAAGGTGATGTGACCTTGGTGTAAATTACCCATAGTCGGCACAAAAGCAACCGTTTCGCCTTTGCTGCGCCAAGTCTTAACATGTTCGCGAATGGTTGAGATAGCGGAGGTGGTTATCATTTTCTGTTCGAACCTTAATAAAAACAATGTAGTCATTGATATAGATTTATTGATTAGCCTTAACCCTGGTAAGAGCTAGGGTAATCGATAACAACGGGTGTATTTTACATCTGCAAATCAAACTTGCCGTGTGTTGCTAACTAGGTGCATCGACTTATCAATTGTCGATAGAGTGTAAGTCAATGCAGCGTAGATAGCAGGGCAAAAGATTGTAATAAACCTTTATTATCAGAATTATATACTAATTAAAGGTATGTTCTTCAGCAGGGAATGTGCCGTTAGCAACTTCATCAATATAGGCTCTGATAGCCGAGCGAATTTCGCCGGTTTGTTTGAGGTAGTTTTTTGAAAAACGGGGAATGTAGCCACTCGAAATGCCTAACACATCATGCATAACAAGTATTTGACCATCGGTGTCAGCACCCGCGCCGATCCCAATAACTGGAATGGTTAGTGCTTCAGTAATGGCTTTAGCCAGTGGGGCTGGAATACACTCAACCACTAATAATTGCGCACCAGCAGCTTGCAATGCTTTAGCTTCATCTAGAATGCGTTGCGCGTTATCAGCATCGCGACCTTGCACTTTAAATCCGCCAAAAACGTTCACCGACTGTGGTGTTAATCCTAGGTGAGCACAAACTGGAATACCACGTTCGGTTAACATTTTTACGCTTTCAAGTAACCAATGTCCGCCTTCTAATTTGACCATGCTGGCACCTGCCTGCATTAATATTGCCGCGTTATTCATGGTTTGCTCTGGGGTGCTATAACTCATAAACGGCATGTCTGCGATGAGTAATGCGCGCGCAACACCACGTTTAACACAAGCAGTATGGTAAGCTATATCGGCAATGGTTACTGGTAAGGTATCGTTATGGCCTTGAAGCACCATACCGAGTGAATCACCCACTAAAAGTACATCCACACCTTCACTGTCAAATGCGCCGGCAAAACTAGCGTCATAAGCCGTTAATGCGGTGAACTTTTTACCTTCTTGTTTGAACTTGATCAGGGTCGAACTGGTGACTTTTGACATAGTAGACTCTTAAAACAATATTGAAATACTAAAAGCTGAGCTTAATGTTCTGTCTGTTAAGATCAACTTTAATCGATAAGCTTTTGCAATTCATCACGCATTGCCACTCTAATAAGGCTTTCAAGGCTTGTATTACACGGTAATATTAGCGCTGGTGCAATGTCTGCTAATGGAACTAACACAAAACTGCGTTGCTTCATGCCGTAATGAGGCACACAAAGACGAGGTTCGTTGATGTGTTGTTGACCATAGAGTAACAAATCTAAATCTAAGGTACGAGGTCCCCAATGCTCAAGCCGTACACGCCCTTGTTGTTGCTCAATCTCTTGTAAAGCATCGAGTAACTCAATGGGCATTAGCGAGGTTTGAAACCCCGCGACAGCATTGACATAATCTGGCTGAATAACATCACCCATGGGCTTGGAACCATAATAAGCTGACACTGTAAAAGTGTTGTTTATTGCCAATGCTTTTAGCGCCAATACCGCAACATCGAGTTGTTGTATTGGTTCGGCTAAATTAGCGCCTATGGCGACATAAACTTGGACCGCCATGATTGTTATTCTTCCGCAGGCTTGGCTGCTGGTTTACGGCGACGTTTACGCTGTGGTGCATTTCTGTTGCGACTATTACTGCCTTTGATGCTTTTAGCTATATCGCTACGGTCAGTTTCATCGGCTTCTACAAATGCCTTCCACCACTCAGCTATCTTGGCAATATTACCCATTTCAACTTCACCGCGCAGTAGCAGTAAATCATAAGCTGCTCTGAACTTAGGATGCTCTAGCAGTTTAAATGCTCGAGTGCCTTGACCACGTTCTAATCGTAACTGCAATTGCCAAATGTCGCGTGCAGGAGTGCTGAATCGGCGTGGTAAACTAATTGTTAGGCACTGTTTTTCAAGCACATCACCCATTGCAGCAACATATGCATCGTAATGAGTTAAGCCGCTTTCAATGGCAATATCATCAGCTCGTTGCTTAACGGGATACCATAAGATTGCCGCAAAGAAAAATGCCGGAGTCACGGTTTTATCTTCGCTAACACGAATATCGGTATTACGCATAACGACTTGCAGCATTTTAGCGGCATGCCCTTTAGGCGACTCTTCAATTAATGCACCGACTTGTGGGAACAAGGGCGCGAATAAACCAAAACGTTGCATCATGTGGTAATTGGCTTCTGCTTTACCAGCAAAAAACAGTTTTAATACTTCTTCATACATGCGCGCAGCAGGAATATCGGCTAGCAATGGAGCAAGGGCTTTGATGGGATCCGCTGTCACTGCATCGATTTGCATATCAAGTTTCGTTGCAAAACGAACTGCACGAAGCATACGTACCGGGTCTTCGCGGTAACGCGTATCTGGATCGCCAATAAGCTTAATCGTTCTAGCATTGAGATCGTTTATTCCACCACCATAGCTGCGAATAGAATAATCACTGATGTCGTAGTAGAGCGCGTTAATGGTGAAGTCGCGACGTTCAGCATCTTCATCAATCTCACCGTAGACGTTATCGCGTAATAGACGACCTTCAGCGTTGGATTTGGACACTTTATCATTGCTTTCACTGTGGTGACCGCGGAATGTGGCAACCTCAATGACATCACGACCAAACACGATATGCGCCAGTCTAAAACGACGGCCGACTAGGCGACAATTGCGAAATAACTTTTTAATGTCATCTGGAGTGGCATTGGTAACGACGTCAAAATCTTTCGGTTCAAGACCTAATAGAATGTCACGTACTCCACCGCCGACTAAATAAGCTTTGTAGCCTGATTTATTAAGACGATAAAGGACTTTTAGTGCATTTTCACTAATTTGACGACGTGAAATTGAGTGACCATCTCTGGAGATAATATCCAGACGTAAGCCATCTTCTTGAATCGGTTCTTCAAGGACTGGAGCTACTTTGTTGTTTTCAAATAGCTGTTTACAGAATTGGCTAATACGGCGAAAAATAATACACCTCGGAATGCTATAATAATTTGATTAAAAATCTGGCGGGTATAATACATTAAATGTGACTGAATGAGTATACGTGCAGTTGCGCTAAAAAGGGCTTAATGCAATAACTTATGTCGGTTAATGACGATACCTAGTCGTTTATTGTCGATAAGACAATTTCTTTTTGTGCTGGAATCGTGCTTAGGTCAAATTGTTCAACAGCCTGTTTTAGCATCACCTCTACTGAATCTATATCGACAGCTTTTTGGCCTAAAAAGGTAAGCGCGGCATTAATACTGGCTTGAGGGTGAATGACATCGATAGCTGGAGCATAATTTTGCTTGGATAATTTAAAGCCTTTCTCGGCACAAACTAACGGCAAATGTAGCCAATCAGGAGGCGTAAATTCCAATTGGGTAAACAAACTTATTTGTCGGCAACTGGCTTCAAGTAAATCACAACCTCTGACCACTTCAGTTATGCCTTGATACGCATCGTCGAGTACAACGGCGAGTTGGTAAGCATACAAACCATCACTGCGTTTAATAATAAAGTCTTCTTCGGCGAAAGCTTTATCAACCACCACCGGGCCTTGAAGTTTATCAACAAAATGATCAACTTTAACGTGATTACGAATTCGAATTGCACCGTGTGTCAGTCTAGGCTGAAGTCGGCCACAACGGCCGTCATACACGCCGCCACTGGTTTGGATTATTTTACGTGTGCATTGGCAATAATAAGCAAGATCACTGGCGATAAACGCTTCAATTTGGTCTTGATAAACCTGATATCGTTGCTGTTGAAATAGTACGGTTCCATGCCAATGTAAGCCGTAGGCATCGAGTGTTCTAAGGATATTATCGCTTGCACCGGGGACTTCGCGTGGCGGGTCGATATCTTCTATGCGGACAAGCCATTGGCCTTGCTGACTGTGCGCGCGAAGATAACTGCCTAATGCTGCAACGAGTGAGCCAAAATGCAGTGAACCTGATGGTGAGGGCGCAAAACGTCCGATATAGGATGGGGGAATCATGTTATAGCGTTGTTTGTCGTTAACATCGTATTGTTATTATCGTCAGTTAATCTGACAACACAATAGCCTTGTTAATTTGTTAGTGGGTAAATAAAGTAAAATAAAAAGGGCGAGATAATCTCGCCCTAATCAATAACGGGTTAACCCGCCATTTGTTTTTCTTTTATTTCAGCTAACGTTTTACAATCGATACATTGATCGGCTGTAGGGCGAGCTTCAAGTCGACGGATACCAATTTCTACACCACATGAGAAGCAGAAACCAAAATCATCTTCTTTGATCAACTGTAAAGTCTTTTCAATCTTTTTGATCAATTTACGTTCTCTGTCACGAGCGCGTAATTCTAAGCTGAATTCTTCTTCTTGTGCTGCACGGTCGACAGGATCAGGAAAGTTTGCAGCTTCATCTTGCATGTGAGTTAACGTACGGTCGACTTCTTCACGCAATTGGTTACGCCATGCTTCGAGGATCAATGTAAAGTGACCACGTTGCTTGGTATTCATATACTCTTCACCAGCCGATTCCTGGTAAGGATCTACTCCAGCGATAGCGAGTACGCCAAGTTTTTTCGTGCCTTGAGGCATAACGCATCTCCTGTAATCATTTGCGTTTTAAGGACGTCTTAAATTTATGGCCGCTATCTATACCAGAAACTCTATAGCGTGGCAAATTTTTTACCTGTTATTTAATTTTTATTTTGATCTACAGCATGACTTTACAAGCTGAAGTGATCAGGCTTCCCTGTGGCGAAAGCGCTGTTTTATAAGCTAGCACTTCAACGCCATTTGCTACGGCTTGTTCAAGTAAGTCTGCGTAATGTGGATCTATGTGTCGCGCGGGTTTAACACTCGTGATGCCACTGTGCTGCACCACAAATAATAAAACCGCACGATGGCCTAATTCCACCATGTGGATTAATTCTCGCAGATGCTTCTGTCCACGCGTGGTTACAGCATCTGGGAAGTAACCTATTTGATCTTCTAGCAAAGTACAGCTCTTCACTTCAATATAGCACTCAGGTCGGTTTTGGCTAGTGAGCAAGATATCGATGCGGCTATTTTCACTGCCGTACTTCACTTCACGTTTTAAATGCTCGTAACCTAACAGTTCGGTAATCACTTGCCGATTAATCGCTTCTTCTGCAAGAGCATTGGCTCGTCCGGTATTAATCCCGATATAATGCTGCTGATCTGTCTGCATTAGTTCCCATGTGTGGGCATATTTTCGTTTTGGATTGTCGGAGGTGGAAAACCACACCTTTTCACCAGGGAATAAGCAATTTTTCATTGAACCAGTATTTGGGCAATGAATAGTGATTTCTTGCCCGTTAGGTAGCATGATATCGGCAAGAAAGCGTTTGTATCGTTTAATTAATACACCGGACTCTAATTCGGGAGTAAATTTCATCGATGACTCATCTAATGAGTTGATTTACAACAATGCTAACAAACTTTAGCTTGGTTTATCGATTATGTTTTGTCTACACTACTGCCATTAGCTCGTGATTAAGCTCGAGCATTGGTGTTATTTGGCTTACTACAAGGGATTATTATGAATATTATGACCGTTACGCTCACCACCGAAGCCCCTGCAGAACATTGGGGTAAAGCTGATGTGACTTACCAAGGTACTAAGGCAACAATCCATCTATCGGGTAGCGATGAACTGCGTCAAGTACAGATGGCGGCAAGAAAAATCCGCAATCAAGGCATTAATTATGTGCAGCTGGACGGCGGCTTATGGACCCTGAATTCACAGTGGGCATTTGCACAAGGTTTTGCCACGGCTAAAGCAGGATACCAAGTGGATTGGTGTGGTAGTGACGCCGATAAAGAGACGTTGAATCAACGTGCTGTAGCGGCCCAGTTTGCTCGTAAATTGATTAATGATACTCCTGAAGATTTATCGCCATTATCGTTAGCTAATCAAGCGGCGTCTTGGTTAAAAAATATTGGTGGTGACCATGTCAGTTTTAACATTATTGAAGGTCATGAATTATTAGAAAAAAAATGGGTCGGAATTCATGCTGTTGGTCGTGGTAGTGAACGTCCTCCTGCATTGTTAGAGCTTGATTTTAATCCGTTAGGTGCAGATGCTCCTGTCTCTGTTGCGTTAGTGGGCAAAGGCATAACGTTTGACTCAGGCGGCTATAGCTTGAAGTCGTCAGAAGGCATGTTAGCGATGAAGTGTGACATGGGCGGAGCTGCCACGGTTACTGCTGCATTAGGATTAGCCATGAAGGCTGGTTTGAACAAACGCGTTAAGCTATTTTTATGTTGTGCAGAAAACTTAGTTAGCGGTAATGCTTTCAAGCTGGGTGATGTTCTAACCTACAAAAACGGCACCACGGTTGAAATCGTTAATACTGATGCTGAAGGACGTTTAGTGCTAGCTGATGGTTTACAAGCTGCATCAGAAACGGGTGCAGGCTTAATTATTGATGCTGCAACGTTAACTGGTGCCGCAGTGATGGCAGTGGGCTCAAACTACAACGCCATTTTTTCACCACAAAAGGCGACATTACAGCTTGCCCAACAATGTGCTGAAGCCGTTTCTGAAAACGTTTGGCCATTGCCGTTGGATGCTTGGCATAAAGATATGTGTCCATCAGCTTATGCTGATACAGCAAACAGTCGACCAGTTAAAGGTGGCGGTGCTGGTGGTGCATCAAATGCGGCCGGTTTCTTATGGCGTTTTGTTTCACCAAAAGCGAATTGGTTACACGTTGATCTTGCTGGAGCTTTTGAATCATCAGCGTCGGCGTTATGGGCCGCTGGTGCGACAACGCATGGCGTATTGACGATTGCTGAGTTATTAAAAGACTAGCCATCAGGTGCCAGTATCATAAAACCGTCGCTCACATTCTGTGGTGACGGTTTTTTATTTTTGCAGTAATGGCCAACTTTCTAATATTGTGTAGTTAACGTTATTGTGGTGGCCAGTCGATTGATATAAGTGCAAATGGCTTGGTGCGATAATGAGCTGAGTGTCCTTTACCACGGTTGGTAAAGAAGCTGTTGTCACCCCACGAAATAGACTAATGTGCGGAACATAATCGTATTGACTGACGGCAAGATGATGAGTTTTTGCAATGTTCTTAATGTCATTTGCCATAGTGTTTAATGATGTACTCGCTTGTCCTTTTAAACAGATTAATTGTGCTGTTTGCCACCAAGCGAAGGTGTCGATAATTTGGCTGAAAGTTGTTTTAGGCATCTGATTTATTGCTTCGCGGATTTTTGAACAAGTGGTCGGATCTATTTGACCGAAAAAGCCTAATGTTATGTGTAAGTTGTGTGCTAAAGTGGCTACTGAATTTGTATTTATTTTAGTTGTAAGTGTTTGTTGTAGATGTAATATTTTATCTATTTGTGGTTTGTCTAAGCTAAAGCCGACAAATAATCTTGCTGACGAAGGTGTTTGCATCTGGTTGGCCCTATTATTTATTGAGCTGAAACATAAACGTTGATAGATTAACAATGCTACTAATTTTAAAAACATATCGTGGTTTCAGTTAACTATATAATCAATATTGTGCTTATAGTTAGTGCTTATAGTTAGTGCTTATAGTTAGTGCT
>NZ_JACJEU010000032.1:0-46944 GCF_014164215.1 Shewanella sp. SG44-2 | reverse complement strand
CGCAGATGCTAGTACACCTATATATATATTAACACTTAAAGAAAATCCGACAACGAGAAAAAATGAAAAAAACAAAATTGAATTTGCATATTTAAATGCTAAACCTATTTCATCATCAAAACTTTTATCACCATAGAATCTAAATATAGCTGCGGGTATCTGTAATGATAAAATAGGTATTAAAAAAAACTGCATCACTTGGTATGTAGATATTTGTCCAACTTCTTTAATATCTAGAAACTTGGCGAAAATAAACAAACCAAAAAAGGAACATGCTTTAGCTAGAAATAAAAATATGTACTTTGTCATTTACCCTACTAATAACTTAAAAAATATGTAACTTTTAAATTTAATTGAATATTTAACCGCAACATAAACCAAATATGATTCTAATAATATTCTTAGAACTCCATTAGGGTATGTTGCTCTAAAACCAAAAACCATATCACTAAATCTAACTGATGCTCTGGATGTATTATTACTATCACTCAACTCAGATAAGTCATGGCTTATTACCGATTCTAGCAAATAAATCCCAAACCCTAATTTATTATAATCTAATAAAAACTTAGTATCCGTAAAATAAAATTTAAGACGCTCATCATATTTAATTATATCTTTTTTCACTAATTCTACTTTTACGACCAGCCCACTATTAATAGCAACAATATCTCTGTCTTTAATGATACCTTTCCTATCTTTTAGTGTTGGGTCTAAAGTACCGAAAAAAAGTCGTAACCGCCCAGGACTGACTAGTGTGTCTCCATGAACTACTTTAGGAAGTAATAAGTAAACATTCATATCATTAATTACTTGGTTTATTTCACTGATATAATCATCTTCAATGATTGAGTCTTGATCGAGTAATATCGCATAATCAGAATCTTGTTCTAATAGGAATCTATTATATATAATAGGCAGTGCTTTATTTTCGAGGCTTTTAACTATTTCAATTTCAAATTTATCTTTTATTTCTTCATTTAGATAAATATTTTCATCGGAATACTTATTCATCCATATTTTCAATACGGGTTTATAATCAATATTCCGTAAATCTAAATTTGAAATAGCAATAAGTGATAATGATTCAATTAAATCAATTCCGTATGTTACAACTAAAATACTAACTTTTTTCATGTGAACTCATCAATTTATATCTTGATTATACTTTTATAACAAAAAGTTATATTTTTATATAAATGAAATTATATTTCAATTGGATTTATTCATAAAGTATCGTAGAGATTTTTTTTACTTAGGAAAATAGACATTTTGTATAAATTTAATACAAAAAAATTTATTTATTTTTTATCACATCTAACAATGCTTCTTGCCAATTACTTTGTTTAATAGAAAAATTATTTAAAATTTTATGGCAATCAAGTTTAGAGTTCGCAGGTCGTTTAGCCGGCGTTGGGTAGTCTGAAGTTGTAATAGCACTTAATTGGATTACATGAGAAATAATTTTTTGATCTAATGCTATTTCAAAAATCTTTTTAGAAAATTGAAACCAACTTACATATGGAAAACCTGAATAGTGATATATACCATATGCTTTATTACCTGATACTATTGATTTTGCAATCTTAATAATTGCACAAGCGATATCACCTGCATAGGTTGGGCCACCAAACTGATCAGCAACAACATCCAAGGAATTTTTAGTTTTCGCCAAACGAAGCATAGTTTTAACAAAATTATTGCCATGCTCACTAAAAACCCAAGCTGTTCTTAGTATAATATGCCTAGAACACGCTTGTGCAACTGCTTGTTCACCAGCCAGTTTACTGAGCCCATACTCACCTTGGGGATTGGTTTTATCAGACTCGGTATAAGAAGCACTACAGTCGCCAGCAAATACATAATCTGTCGAGATATGTATAATTGCGGCATTAATCGTATTAGCAGCAACCGCTAGGTTATGTGGCCCATCTCGATTAATAGCATAAGCTAATAAACTTTCTTGCTCTGCCTTATCAACAGCGGTATAGGCAGCTGCATTAATAATGATGTTTGGATTGAATTCCGCGATTATTTTATTAACTTCACTTTCGTCTGTAATATCAAGCTGAACACGGTCTAATGCTAGCAAGGTGACATCTGACATTATGCTTAGTTGGTCGACTAAACAACTGCCAACTTGGCCATTCTTGCCTGTAATTAAAATCTTCATATTATAATCCGTTAGCTAAACGAGCTAAATATTGACCATAGTTATTCTTCATCATTGGCTTTGCTATTTCAGCAAGTTGCTCTGCGGTTAACCACCCATTACGCCAGGCAATTTCTTCTAAGCAGGCAACTTTTAACCCTTGAATATGTTCAATTGTTTGTACAAAAGATGAGGCTTCGTGCAAACTTTCATGGGTACCTGTATCTAACCAGGCAAAGCCACGGCCGAGCAACTCAACATTTAAGTTGCCTTGATTTAAATACATTTCATTTAAGGTGGTAATTTCTAACTCACCACGGTGAGATGGCTTAACTTTTTTTGCCATTTCAACAACACTATTATCGTAGAAATATAGACCTGTAACAGCATAATTAGACTTAGGTTGAGTAGGCTTCTCTTCTATTGATATTGCTTTCATGTTTTTATCAAATTCAACCACACCAAATCTTTCAGGGTCTTTGACTTGATAACCAAATACTGTCGCCCCCTCTTCTCTATTTCCAGCACTCTTCAATGTTTTGCTAAACGACTGGCCATAGAAAATATTATCACCCAAGACTAAACATACTTTATCTTTACCGATAAACTCTTCACCGATGATGAATGCTTGTGCTAGACCATCTGGTGAAGCTTGCACGGCATAACTTAAGTTTATGCCAAAATCTGAACCATCTCCTAATAGACGTTTAAAGCCTTCGTTGTCTTCTGGTGTGGTGATTACCAAGATGTCTCTTATACCAGCAAGCATTAAAGTCGACAATGGATAGTAAATCATTGGTTTGTCATATACTGGTAACAACTGTTTAGATACACCTCTTGTGAGTGGGTATAAACGCGTTCCTGAACCGCCAGCTAAAATAATTCCTTTCATAAATCCTAAAACCTTATACGTTAAACATGCCAAATATTATAAAAATATACGATTAAGAGTTTATGCCTAAGCGTTCACGTTGATAGCTACCATCTTGTACATGTTGACACCACGTTTGGTTAGCTAAATACCATTCTATTGTTTTACGTAAACCCGTTTCAAATGTTTCTTCTGGCTGCCAGTTAAGCTCATTGCTCATTTTGCTGGCATCAATTGCATAGCGACGGTCATGACCAGGACGATCTGTCACATAAGTGATTTGCTCAGCGTATGGTGTGTCTTTTGGCATTAGGGTGTCTAAAATACTGCAAATGGTATTGACCACTTCAATATTTTGTTTCTCGTTGTGGCCACCAATATTGTAAGTCTCGCCTACTTTACCGGACGTCACCACTTTATAGAGTGCACGGGCATGGTCTTCAACATAGAGCCAATCTCGAATCTGGTCGCCTTTACCGTAGATAGGAAGAGCTTTACCTTCTAGCGCATTTAGGATCACTAAAGGGATTAACTTCTCAGGGAAATGATACGGACCGTAGTTGTTAGAGCAGTTAGTCACAATGGTAGGTAAACCGTATGTGCGTAACCACGATCTGACAAGGTGGTCACTTGATGCTTTCGATGCTGAATAAGGGCTACTTGGGGCATAAGACGTGCTCTCAGTAAATAATGGCAGCTTACCATCCTGCTCATCAGGATGAGGTAAATCACCATATACTTCGTCTGTAGAGATATGATGAAAACGAAATGCTTGTTTGGCATCGGCTGACAGAGTATTCCAATACTCACGAGTTGCTTCAAGTAATGTATAGGTGCCAACGATATTAGTTTGAATAAAATCTGATGGTCCAGTGATAGAACGGTCCACGTGAGACTCCGCAGCTAAATGCATCACAGCATCTGGCTGGTGTAGCTTGAAGACTCGGTCTAATTCTACTCGATCGCAAATATCAACTTGCTCAAAAACATATCGTTGACTCGACTCAATACTTACCAATGATTCAAGGTTACCAGCATAAGTTAATTTATCGACATTGACGACGCTGTCTTGAGTATTATTGATAATATGACGTACAACTGCAGAGCCAATAAACCCCGCTCCACCGGTTAATAATATTTTCATCAATCAAACCTTAGCTAGTATATTTAATATCTTCTGGCATGCAAAACCATCGCCGTAAGGATTGTGAGCAAAACTCATTTCCTTATACGCCGTGTTGTCCACCAAAAGCTTATTCAGATTATTTACAATTGCATCTATATCAGTACCCACTAACTTCACAGTTCCAGCATCTATAGCTTCAGGTCTTTCTGTCGTGTCACGCATAACGAGTACTGGCTTACCTAAAGAAGGAGCCTCTTCCTGAATTCCACCAGAATCGGTCAAAATAATATAAGAGCGAGTCATTAAGTAAATAAACGGCAGATACTGTTGCGGTTCAATTAGGAAGATATTCTCTATACCATCTAAGATCCGATTAACAGGTTCTCTGACATTTGGATTTAAATGCATTGGATAAAGGATCTGACAATTTGGATGAGCCTTAGCAGTCTGCGCTAATGCTTCGCAAATTCGTTCAAAACCACCACCAAAACTTTCACGACGGTGACCTGTAACCAAAATCAATTTTTGAGCTTCGTTCAGGAATGGAAACTGCAATGCCAAGGTTTGTTTTAATACTTCATCCGACTCAATCTTATCTTTAACCATTAAGAGTGCGTCAATGACCGTATTCCCAGTGACTGTAATATCATCGATATTAACATTCTCTGTTAACAAATTTAGTTTAGATGTTTCAGTTGGGGCAAAGTGATATTTAGCAAGTACACCGGTAAGTCTTCGGTTGCCTTCTTCTGGCCAAGGAGAATATATGTTTCCTGTCCGAAGACCAGCTTCCACATGACCAACTGGAATTTGCTCGTAATATGCAGCCAAGCTTGCTGCAAATGTTGTCGCGGTATCGCCATGAACAAGTACTACATCAGGTTTAAAATCTTGCAGTACTGGTTTTAACTCTTGAATAATTTTAGCCGTTATATCATTTAGCGTTTGGCCCGCTTTCATCAAATTGAGATCATAGTCTGGTGTAATATCGAAGAGTTCAAGTACTTGATCAAGCATTTCTCGATGTTGGGCAGTGACGCAACATTTCGCTTCAAACCGTTCATCAGATGCTAAAGCATGAACTAGCGGAGCCATCTTAATAGCTTCTGGGCGAGTTCCAAATATTGTAAGTACTTTCTTTTTCGTCATGACATCAGACCTAGTTTAGAAGAACATCTACAAAAAGATGTTGAATAATTACACATTAATACGTCAGTATTAATGTTACGATTTTAGACAGGTTAATCGTCGCTAATCTAAATAGAACGTAGGTTTTTACAAAAAACTATTTCAATAGTCTCTTTATTTAACCTTTTTATAATTTTATTTTTTAAAAAAAGACCTAATTAATACCAACATAACGGATAATATGCCGCCTAATATTAAACCTAACAAACATATTAATGCTCGCTTGGGTTTAGCTTTTTCTTCTGGAATTAATGCTGGGTCGATGGTTTTAAACACATATTCGTCACGAACTTCGGCAAACATAATAGTTTTTGCCTGTTCTTCTATTAATTTATACAAGACGGAACGTATATCTGCAATATTTGTCTGTTGTATCTGAGTCTTTAAAAACTCTATACTTTTCTCAGCTTCAGCGACATCTCTCTGTTTCATTTCTGTATTAATATCAGCAACTAACCAGTTAACCCATTGCTGTGCTACTTGCGGAGATAAATGTTCTATATATACAGTAACCATACCAGTATCTTTTGCAGAATTAACTGCAAAAATTTTACTGAATTCTTTATATGCTTCTTGCATTGATGGTTTTGCTTTAAACGGGGCATCAACTATACGAAGCCATTTTTTATCACTTACATTATATAGCTCATCATCATAGTTGATTGTATTACTAGCCATATCCCACGTTTTAGCTGCCATCAAGTCAGGTAAAATACTATGTTTTTGAATAAAGTCACTGATAAATTGACGAGACTTCATCACTTCGATAGCCATTTGGGTTTTATCGACACCACCGCCGCCACCTAAGTTGATGCCAGCCATGCTTGCCAGGCCACCAAACTGTCCTGCAAGTGCAGCTAAACCACCACCTTGCTCTGTGTCTGCAGGTGTTAACAGCGCTTCTGACTTATAGATATTAGGCTGGTTAATGGCAAAAATAACAGCGCCGATTGAAAATACAGCAGTGATGGCAATAATTAACCACTTGCCTTGCCAAATAACAGCAAAAAGTTCGCGTAAATCGATTTCGTCCTTTTGAACGCTTTCTGTTGCTTGTTGTGAGGTAAGGTTTCCATCATAAGCAGGTTGTAGGTTTTGTTTAGTCATAAGTCTTTTTTGTCTGGGAAGCAGTGCGCTTCGCTTCTAGATTCGAGGACGCTTCGCGGCTAGGTTCTATAAAATCTTGGTAGCAAGCGATATCAAGAGATGACAAGCGGTTAGGGGCAATTGCAAGCCAAGTACCTAGGTGCTCGACCGCTCTATCCGTGAGCGCAGCGTTCGCTTGTTATCGCTTTTTCATATCAGCGAAGCGGGCTAGATCCCTGAAATAGCAGCAAAGGCTACAGCAGAGTTATAAATAATCTGGGTGACTTGCGACCAAAGGGTTAAGTTATCTTTGTACTCTGTGTCTAGAGGGACAATAACAGTGTCTCCGGCTGAAATTTGAGAGTCGGAACTAAACCAGATACTCTTAGTTGGCATCATCACTGAACCATTGGCTTTTATAACATAAATTCGGTCTTCGTCTCCGCGCTCTCTAGAGCCACCAGACAGTTGTAAATATTCTTCTAACGTTAAGCCTTCTTTAAATCTATGCGTTGAAGGATGCTGAACCTCACCCATTACTGCAACTGTTTGCTTGGTCGTTGGAACATACAATACGTCACTGTCTTCAAGTTGAAGATCGGCTTCTGGGATACCTAATTTAATTGCATTTAAATCAACAACCAAACGACCTACCGCTTTTATGTTTTCCAAATCAGTTAACATTAACTGTACTTCTGAATAACTACTGGCTAAACCGTCTTTTGATACACCACGAGTCGCAATGTCTCTGCGAAGTTGATCGGCTAACTTCTTAATTTCGAGCTGCTCTTGTAAACGAACGGATTCACGAACAAATACTGACGCTGAAGGATATGCAAATTCAGTAAACCCACCTGCTCTAGCAATCACGTCTGATAGCCTTTCACCACGTCTAATGTTATATGTACCTGGAAACTTAACTTCACCTTTGATTTCAATAACTTTTCTTTCTTGCCACTCTGGAGTCGTCAGAATAGTGACCATATCACGACCTTTTAGCTCGAGATTGTCTTCTTGACTGCCATTAATTGCTGCATGAAGGTTAATGGTTTTATGGATAATATCAGATACTATTGACGTAGTATGTGTGCGTGTTAGTTCTGCTCGCTCAATGTAGGCACCTTCTAACAACCCACCAGCGGCTTTAAGCAAGTCGGTTACGTTAGCGTTATTTGTTAAAGGATAAACACCTGGATGGCGAATTTTACCTGCTATAGCGACAATTCTTATGCCTTGTTGTGCGTTACCCTGAAGAGTCAGTTTGGTTACGATAGGATATAATAACTCTTTTCGCGACATCACATTACTGAGCTTGATTAAGTCGCGGTCTTCAAAAAGATTTGATAGCATTTTGGCGACTTCGCTACTGACTAGCGACTGTTCTTCAGATTCTTTTTCACTTAAGACAACGCCCGCAATCTCGTTGGTATATTTTTTTGCTACTGAATTGTCTAATGTTTCGAACCCTACTTTGAAAAGATCTGCATCCAGTAATGAATCACCTTTCAATGCTTCAACTTTATTCACTCGTTTCTTTACTAACGAGTTTAATTCAAAGCGATTTTGAGTATCGTCATTAAAGTTAAATATCATCACTTTATCACGAGGCTGTAAAGCCAGGTTTTGTACAGAATTAGGAGAAGTAATGGCTTCACCTGGGGCAAACTGTAACGTCTCAATATCGCCGTGCTTATTTATTTCTCGAATAATTAAGCCATAATCTAAATCAGCAGATATGAGTAAATCCCCCCAAATTGATGGCATAAGATCGCTAATACGCTGTTGCTTCCATTGATATTTACCAGGGCGAACCACTGCACCAACTACCGTAATGGCATCTTCGTACTGATTAGAGGCATTTTTAACTCGAATGTAATCGCCAGCTTTAGCTAAAGTGTTGTTACCTTTGGCGGATGTTAAATCGACATTAACTATGGTTTTTAATCCATTAGTATTATAGCGCTCAATACTGCTATTTTTCGGATAGGCACCTTGTTTAATACCAGCAGCCATATTGATAACATCTGCAATGGTTTCGTTCTTTTTCAGTTCATAAATAGCTGGGCGCTGTACTTCACCAGCAACACTGACTAAACCGCCGATTGATGGGATGAATACCACGTCACCAGAACGGAGATTAATGTCTCCAGATGCATCACCACGAAGTAATAAATCATATAAGTCGAATGAGCCAATAAGCTTACCACTACGCTTAACTTGCACGTTACGAAGACTACCAATTTCATTTACCCCACCAGCAACGAATAACGCCTGAGTGATGGTTGATAAACTTGATACGGTATATGAGCCTGGTTTGTAGGCATCACCAGCGATGAAAATGCGAATTGAACGTAATTCACCCATGGTGATATTTGATTCAATGCCAATCATTTGCTGCTTTATGCGCTTAGACAGTTCTTGACGTAAATCGGAAAAGCTTAATCCGGCAACAGATACAGGACCTAAATCGGGAATTTGTACTGTACCATCACGATTAATGGTTAAACTGTATTCGTTGCTTTCTTTGCCGTATAACTGAACTTTAATAACATCACCAGGACCGACCATATAATCACTTGGTACAGGAACATCTGTTACTGGTGCAAAAGTTGTTGGTTCACCTTCAAACATTTCGTAACCGAAACGTTTTAGTGCGTCTTTGTCACTGTCTTCTTTAAAATCAAATTCATTCTTTTTATTTTTTTCTGTGTATTGATCTTTATCTTCTTTGTTGCCTTTATCATCACGGGGTTCAACTACGTTAGGATTAGTAACGTTAACAGAATTATTAGAGCTACCTGAAATCATTGATGGATCGATACCATACTGACGGGCGATTCGTTCCTGTTCTGCTTTAGGTAATTGTTTAAACTGTTCAAGCATCTGCGGTGTAGGTGTAACAGCATTTGCTTGTGTTGTTAAAATAATAAGGGCTGATAAGCCAGCTATTAACACGTTTTTGGTTTTATGTAACACCAGGTATCTCCAATATTATTTTTTTAATTAAAATGGTTCTAGGAACTCGCAGGCTCGCCAGAGGACGAACTTCGTCCTACTAGTGTTGCTGCGCTACTAGGGACAGCTTTGCTGTTAAGATTTTATAGCATCTAGCAGCGAAGCGCTCTCGCATCTAGATTTTTGATTATCGATTTTAAGACACGCTACCGCCCATGGATTACGGCTTCCAACATGCCCTTCGCTGTGCGAAATATATCTTTATCGCCGATATAATCTAAATAATCGGCGCGAAATTATACCTAAACGATAACTTTAATGTTGTAAGTAAATTGTTTTTTACTTACCTACAAATAGTAAAGTATATAAAAACATTAATATTGGTTCTTTTTTCCGACCAATTGGTCAAATAACAACCAAAGTTAAATATGTGAATAGACAATATCCTACAAGATCTAGGGCGGAAGTCTTAACATACTACTATTATTCTGTTTTGCTACCAGAAACAGGCGTTAGATTCGTCAACTCAACTAAAATCCTTTTCTGTTGCCCCATGATGTTAAATAACACATGGCAACGTTTATCTGGATTATTCTCGTCGAATATTGCTTCAAGGTCTTTAAACGGTCCATCGACAAATTTGACTTTATCGCCTTTGCCTAACGGTTTTACCTCTTCTGGTACATAACCTTGAACACGCCTTTTAAGCGCTGAAATAATTCTGTCGTCAATGGGAGTCATATCTTCTCGGCAGCCAACAATACGATTAGCACCACGTGTATTGTGGATTTTGCTTACACTGGTGACGAGAGGATCAAAATAGATAAACAGGTAACTAGGGAAAAGTGGTGCCGTAACCATTTGTGGTTTGTTGCGGACCATTTTTTGTTGGGTGATCATAGGTAAATAACTTTCGACTTCTTGCAAAGCTAAATTTTGCTGAGCACGTACTTCATGACGTGGTTTGCAATACAGTAAATACCAAGATTTCATTAATGCTCGCTTGTTTAAATTTGCTCATCTGTTTGAGCAAGTGACATCCCATTCACGGCTTGGGATATTAACAAAATTACTTAGCTTTTTGAATGAGTTTTTAGGCCTTAGTGCCTATAAATACAGCGTTTAAGTCATCATCTGGTTTTATATTAAGCAATAACACCATCATTTATTATCTACATTCAGAAGTAACTAATTGATTTATCGTTCGACATTTACTTAACACCTTTATCGCACGGAACTCCGTTAATCTTACTTTATGTATAATAAAAAGTTCTTAGTAATGCCAATCTGCATACGTTAGCTGTTAAAGATGGTAAAAGTACTGTCTCAACATGCGTCAATATCCTGAAAATCTCAACAGATTAAACAACATATTGACGATCTTTTATATCATGTTATTTCACTTCCATTTACGACAATCACAATCTGACTTTATCGATGTTTCAATTAATGACTCCATCGATAAATTATTGAAAAATGTTAATCATAAAGGTCAATTTGAGGCGATATAGGTATTTCTAGCCTACATAAAACAAAGCCTCGATAAACGAGGCTTTTATTAGACACTTTATGTTGCCTTAAAGTTTACTTATTTGGTTTGGGCGGATAATTCATCATTACTGTGCCAATTGCTTGATTTATAGTGCTAATTCGCTCTTCTGGGGTACTTTGTTCACGTACGGTATCAGCAACAGTACCACGCCAAATCAACTTACCCGTTTTGTTATCAACTAAGTCGACCATTAATGTACCAACATCGTATTCACGCACGGTGGTTTCACTATGAAGACTGCCACCTAATCCCCAACGAGGGCCGTAATATGGGTT
This sequence comes from Shewanella sp. SG44-2, assembly GCF_014164215.1. NCBI lineage: Bacteria > Pseudomonadati > Pseudomonadota > Gammaproteobacteria > Alteromonadales > Shewanellaceae > Shewanella > Shewanella sp. SG44-2. The sequence continues at coordinate 35,739 of NZ_JACJEU010000032.1, read as the reverse complement.
ATAACCGTAGTGACTATTAAAGGTATCGATATTAATTTTTTTATCGACTTTAGTGATGTAGTTAACTAATAAATCTGCATTTTGTTTGTCGGCTTTGCTGATGCCTTTTTGGCTTAATTGAGTTTCGATTGCAGCACGGATGCGTTGGTCCATGAGTCCGTCTAAATGATAGCCCGCATCGTCATTTTTTTTCTCTACCCATGAATAGGTTTTATATTGATCAAATGATACCGATGGGTCGAAGTCTGAAGTAGATTTCAAGGTACTACATGCGCTCAATGCTAACACTGCCGCAGCGATAATTAGGGTTTTCATACAGGCTCCAAAAACAAGACGTTAATGTTTATTAGCTTATAGAGAGCAAAGGCGTTGTCAAGTTAACAAGATTTTATAAAATAAAGAACGCTAGACTCTAGGACGCTTCGCGGCTAGATGCTATAAAATCAACAGCCTAGTATCGCTGCGAGTCAATCTTAGCTGCGAAGCTGTTTTAGCAGGACGTAGTCCGCCCTCTGGCGAGCCTGCGAGCTCCTAGAACCTAGCACCTAGCGGACCTAGTCCGCCCTAGATATGTACATTGCTTATCCACACGGTTTGGTAGGGTTGCAGTTGCATGGTTTGGGTGATGTCTTCTATTGGTTGTCCACTTAATAGATCAACCCAGTGTTCTGCAATTATAAGATTAAGTTCATTAATGCGAAGATCGGTGATTTGGTCTGATACGTTGCTGATACAAAATATACTTTGTTTACGATTACGACTTTGACGCCAAAAACCAAATAGCTGTAACCCTAGATGTAAGGTGAATTGTGTCGCATTGGGATGAAATGCAATTTGCTGAGTTCGGATATTGATTAAATTGGTCAGCTCGGTTAGCACTTGGCTATGATCGCTGCTGGCATCATTTAGTTGTTCCGTTAATTGATTGAGACCCCAACGATGACGGTTAATGGCGCGATTATGTGAAGTATTGGCCAGCTTTTGATAGTCGTTGCGGGTTCCCAATAAACTATGGATATAAATTCCAGGAATACCTTCGAGCGCTAACATAATGGTATGAGCGCACACAAAACGTTGCATCCCCCACTGGTCTTTACCTTTAGTGGTGCCTTGTAGCGCATCAAACAAGGCAATGTTCATTTCATAAGGTTTTTGGAGGCCATCTTCTGTGGTTCTGGATGATATTTGGCCGCCAAACTGTTTCATGGTGTCGACCAGAGTATCAATCTCATCTTCTTCAAGTAAGCCTTCTGCCGGGCGTAAACCAATACCATCGTGAGAAGCTATAAAATTAAAGTAGGTGGTGCCGTCTTGTGCGGGCGGCATACTCATAAGCCAACGCTTTAAGTATAAGCAACTGCCGGTAATAAGACTGTTGATCAGTAAAGGCGGCAATGAGAAGTTATAAATACAATGTGCTTCGTTCGCATTACCAAAGTAAGTTAAGTTTTGGGTGTTGGGAATGTTGGTTTCGGTAATGATGATGGCGTCTTGCTGAGCATGTTCAATTAATGTCCGTAATAAACGTATAACTTCATGGGTTTGCGGTAAGTTAATTGATTTATTACCGACTATTTTCCATAAAAAGGCTACTGCATCGAGGCGAAAAATACTCACACCCGCATCTAAATACTGACGAATGATACGAACAAACTCGATTAATACCTGTGGATTACGAAAATCAAAATCAACTTGATCATGACTAAAGGTACACCACACATGTTGAGTGCCGCTTGGTGTCTCTGTTGGTCTTAATAATGTTGACGTTCTTGGCCGAACCACCGCGCTTAAATCATCATCTGGCTCGGCAGTAAAAAAGTAGTCATGGCCCACGCCCTCACCTTTGCAGAAGTTCTCAAACCATAGGCTCCGACTAGAGCAATGATTGATCACTAAATCTGACATCAATCGCCTTTTACTGGCAATAGCACTGATGTCTGCCCACGATCCAAGGCCTTCGTTAACACTTGAATAGTCGATAACCGAGAAACCATCGTCAGAACTGTAAGGGAAAAACGGTAAAATATGCACAGCATTGATGCAACTTAAATAGCTGTCGATAAATTGTGCCAGCGTGGTGAGTGGCTGCTCACCTTGTTGGATCACACTGTCGCCATAAGTGATCATAATGATGTCTTTTTCAGACCAATGATTTACAAAGGGTTCGGGCACTTGGCAATACTCGGTGATACGCATTATATCGATGAGCTGTGCAGCCAATGCTGGCACACTTATGTCAATGTCGACATCGTTGTAAATACAACTAAGTTGTTGCTGCAGCTTTTGCTGTAATCCATCCATTACTGACATAGGGTGTCCTCTGGTCGATTTTGATGTTAGCTAAACTCAGCATTATCGGCTTCAACAGCAGCTTTAAGCTGCTCGAGCACGTCTGGCATGGCACTCACGACTCGGCTCCATGTTGGCATAAACGGGGTTTCCATTGGATTATCTAAAAAGCGTTGCCCTGCTGTGACAATATTTTGGGCAAACATTTCAACCGCTTTTTCTTCTAAATGTATATCGGTGGTTAAGCCGTTCATTAATGCATCATTATGATAGGTTTCGACATAATCGAGGGCGACACGGTAATAAGTAGCTTTGAGAGTTCGGAACGATTCAGTGCTAAAAGTATGTCCTTGAGTGGCTAACTTTCGGAAAAAGGCTTTAGTGATATCAATCGACATTTTAGACAAACCCGCGTCTTCATTATCCAATGATAAATCTTGATGTTTATGATCATAATTGTCAGCGATATCAACCTGACAAATACGATTATGGGCATAGTTACGCTGCATTTCTGACAGCACACCAATTTCTAAGCCCCAGTCACTTGGAATACGTAGGTCGTTGAGCACGTCTCGTCTAAATGAAAACTCACCCGCTAATGGATAACGAAAACTGTCCATATATTCTAAATATTCGTTGTAACCAACCACTTTTTTAAGTGCTTTAATCAACGGTGTGACTAATAGACGTGACACTCGACCATTAATTTGTCCATTAGAAATACGTGCATAGTAACCTTTACTAAATTCATAGTTAAACTGTGGGTTAGCGACCGGATAAAGCAGTCTAGCGAGTAATGATTTTTCATATGTCACGATGTCACAATCATGCAGTGCAACCGATTCTGTTTTACCTGAAGCCAAAATATAGCCCATGCAGTACCAGACATTTCGGCCTTTCCCCAGCTCTTTGGGGGCTAAGCCTAGCGCCTGCAGTTTGGCATCCAGCGCTTGTAAGCGTGGCCCGTCATTCCATAGTATTCGATGATGCTGCGGTAACTCACCAAAAAAGCTCAGCGCGTGTTTGTATTGTTGTAGATCGGCTCTATCTAATCCAATCACAATTTCTGATAAATACGGCACCTGTTTTAATTTACTAACAATATCTTTAAGTGCGGTGCCTTCTAGCTCTGAATACAGAGATGGCAAAATTAATCCTAACGGGCGCGTTTTTGAAAACTTAATTAAATCTTGCTCAAGCTCTTCATGGCTACGTCGGGTTAGATTATGCATTGTGGTGACAATGCCATTTTGATAAAAGTCGGCCATGTTACGCCCCTCCAAATGGTAGTTGGTTTAGCTGCGATTCAGCCGATGAAGACAATAGAGTTTGCTTAATGCATTCAGCCCAACCTTTAGGGCCGCATTCATTGCTTTTAATACTTTGTTTTGGGGTTGTTAATATGGGAAATGGGTGAACAGGTGACTTAATTTGTATTGCAAGGTCTGCTGCTTCGAGCATGGCATTGTCATTACCACTGTCACCGAGTGCAATTGTGGTCACTGGAACGTTATATTGCTTGGAATAGACATCGGCTAACCATTTCATTGCCTTGCCTTTATCACTATCTCCACCAACATGTAGAAAACGTCCACCCTGCAGGGTATTTGCACCAACGCGTGTCATCAACTCAATAAAGGCTTGTTTATTGGCTTCATTGCCTTGCCAAAGTATTGGCTCTGCATAATGCCTAATCAAAGCTAGTTTGGCATTATCTGGCGACAAATCGGTGATCTCACATAACACTTCAACCGATAAAGATGAAAAACCAATAAAGTCATCGTTAAATGCTTGTGCATGTTGGTTTAATAATTCAAGCCAGTATTGTCGCGGCTGACAAAACTCTTTTACCCAATAATATCCTTCGGTAAACGTCCCCTCTGGCTGTTGGTCAAAATAGCCAATTGGGATGTAAACAACTGCGCCATTTTCAGATATAAATGGTGAGTTAAAACCGATAGTTTGTTGTAGCTTCGCCATTTCGGCAAAGGTTTTACTGGTATTAGCGATAATAGGAATATTGCGTTCATTCAATGCTTCAATCACTTCAATGGCATCACTAAAGCTATAGTCAAAATGGTCCAGCAAAGTGCCATCGATGTCGGTAAAGATAAGTGGTCGTGTTGTCATATCGTATCCCTTTTCAATCATTGAACGCTGACTATCAAGAACGGTATCAAGCGACACAAAGCGATAACTAGCGATAACGAGCTGTGACGAGCGATATCAAGCGATATCAAGCGATAACGAGCGGTGACAAGCTTAAAGCCTAGAAGCTAATTCGCTGCGCGGCTAGATTCTATAAAAGCTGAAAGCCAACGTTCACTCGTTTCCACACCATCCGTTTGTTATCGATTTTTATTGCCCTATTCGTAAACACAGCGTTTGCTTGTTACCTTCTTTCATCATTCTATTTGTAAGTGCACCGTTCGCTTGTTATCGCCCGTTAGCGCTATTTCGTTATCGCTGTAACGCTATTAACTGATTAGGTAGATTCAGGATATGTGCCAAACGTAATAATGTTGCACCTTAATGGCACAAAAAACTTTAACCATTGATATAGTTGATTATATTTTCAGAACAAAAACGATGAAGTAAAAAGTATATTGAATAGGATCAAAGGACATGCGCGACAATGAATAATAGTTGCACCTTTTTGAGGCAGAAAAGAGGATAGCAAGCGGTAAAGAGTGGTAACGAGCGATAGAGCCTAGATGCTAGAACGCTACGCTGCTAGATTCTATAAAATCTTAGAAGCGAAGCGAACTATCCGCGTAGCGACCTAGCACTTAGAATCTAGATCACTAGAGCGCTACGCTGCTAGATGCTATAAAAGCTAAAAGACCTAGTAACTCGAACGGTACTGGAATCTGGTGACTAAATATTAGCAGCGAAGCTGTTCCTAGAAACCAAGCGCTCTATCCGCGTAGCGGCCTAGTACTTAGAATCTAGATCACTAGAGCGCTACGCTGCTAGATGCTATAAAAGCTAAAAGACCTAGTAACTCGAACGGTACTGGAATCTGGTGACTAAATCTTAGCAGCGAAGCTGTTCCTAGAAGCGAAGCGCACTATCCGCGTAGCGGCCTAGCACTTAGGCTCTAGATTAATACTGGTTTTCGAAATAACTTTCGATAATTAACACAGCTGACACAGCATCAACTTGACCTTTGGTTAACGCTTTAAAACCACCCAATTCAAATAAACGGGCTTTAGCATCTGCAGTGGTCAAACGTTCGTCTTGGGTGGCAATTTTAACGCCAAAACGACCATTAATTCGATTAGCGAATTTTCGAGCTCGTTGAGTCATCTCTTGCTCGGTGCCGTCCATGTTTAACGGTAAGCCGACTACAACGAGATCTGGTTGCCATTCTTTTAATAATTTATCGATATCATCCCAATTAGGGATCCCATCAACCGCTTTAATTGATAATAAAGGTGTGGCGCTAGCTGTAATGGCTTGACCTATAGCGACACCAATACTTTTGGTGCCGTAGTCGAACCCTAAAACGGTTTGTGGTTGCATGTATATCTCTTGGTTTAATTTTTAGAGGACGCTTTAAAAGCAACAGCCTAGAGCGCTTCGCGGCTAGATACTATAAAATCTTAGCAGCGAAGCTGTCCCTAGCAGGACACAGTCCGCCCTAGAAGCGCAGCGCACTATCCGCATTGCGGCCTAGAATCTTAACAGCGTAGCGACCTATTTTAAGCATGACCGACTTGGCTAGACATTTGCCAAATATCAAACCCGAGTTGTTGGGTCGCCATGAGCCACATTTGTTCAGGTTCAACATTAAATAGTAACTCTGGTGTGGCTTTGATTGTTAACCAGGTGTTGTCGGCAATTTCTTGTTCAAGCTGATCTTTACTCCAGCCGGAATAACCTAGTGCAACCACAAAATTTTCAGGCGATTTGTCAGAACCAATTGAGGCTAATATATCTCGAGAAGACGTTAGCATAGTATCTTCGCTAATTTCGGTACTGTTGACCCAATGTTGTTGAGGCGTATGTAACACAAAACCACGTTCGGGTGCCACTGGGCCGCCAATGAGCACTTGACTGTCAAGGGAGAATACAAACTCTGGCGATAAATAGAGTTCCATTTGCTCAAGCAGATCTTCAACCTCTACACCGATTGGACGATTAACCATTAGTCCCATGGCACCTTTTTGATCATGCTCACAAATGTATATCACCGAGCGCTCGAAAAATGTGTCATCTAATGATGGCATCGCAATTAAAAAGTGGTCTTTTAAGCTATCCATATGTTATCCCCAATAGTGTTTTAGCGTTTTGTATTATCCACCCGCTAATTTCACAGTGAAATTCAACTTTTCTAATATGGATTTTATTTGTTCGCGATTGTCAGTTTGTACTTCAATGCAGAAGTCTTTAACTGTACCACCACAGCCACATTGTTTCTTCAATTTTTGCGCTAAGTCTTTTAAGGCTTTTTCATCTAACTCGAGCCCTTTGATCACACTTACGCCCTTACCTTTACGACCTTTACTGTCTTTATGGATCCGCACTATGCCGTCGCCGGTTGGTACTTCAACTTGCGGCTTAGGCTGATCAATGCGACCTTTATCAGTGCTATAAACTAATGCGATATTGGGATCTATTCTCATATTATTTCTTTAGCAATAAAACATTATTTGAGTTTAACAAATCATAAAAGCGGAGGCGAGCAGTGAAAGGCGAAAAAGCCTAGAGCGCTGCGCTGCTAGGACGCTACGCGGCTAGAGGCTATAAAATCAAAATATACAGCAAAGAAAGAGCCGGTGACAAGCGATGACGAGCGAAAAGAGCAACAGCCCAGCCGCATAGCGGCCTAGGATCTTAGCAGCGAAGCTGTCCCTAGCAGTGACGAAGTCACGCCCTAGAAGCGCAGCGCACTATCCGCGTAGCGGCCTAGGATCTTAGCAGCGAAGCGCCCTAGCAGTGACGGAGTCACGCCCTATAATTATAGAAAAGGTTTAACCAGATTTGCCATCATATTGATGTGGTCGTCGTTGTCATTTAGGCATTCGATATATCTGAAGTTCTTTCCGCCTGCATTTTCAAATACATGACGATTTTCACCTTTTATTTCTTCTAAGGTTTCTAGACAATCGGCGCTAAATGCTGGGCAAATTACGGCAATGTCAGTAATACCTTTAGCCGGTAGGCTACCAATTGTTGCATCGGTATAAGGTTGTAACCATTTAGCCTTGCCAAAACGAGATTGGAATGTGGCTACATAATCGTCTTCACTAAAGCCTAACTTTTCTACGACTAATCGAGTTGTTTTCATGCAGAAGCAGTAATAAGGATCGCCTAAATGCAGGTTACGCTCTGGCATACCATGAAAAGACATCACTAGTTTTTGTGGTTTACCGTGTAGATCAAAATTTTTTTGAATAGATGCAGCAAGCGCGTCTATAAAATCGACGTTGTCATGATAGGTATTGATGAAATGCAGAGCAGGAATATAACGCCATTTCATTAGCTCTTTGGCCAATGCATCAAACGCAGAACCGGTTGTTGGAGCTGCATATTGTGGGTACAAAGGCAAAACGACTAAGTTATCGACACCTTGTTTGTGCATAGCTTGTAAAGTGCTCGACGTTGATGGAGAACCATAACGCATCGCTAAATGTACACTTGCATCGTACCCTTGGGCTTGTAGATGTTTGGCTAGTTTGGCTTGTTGATGTTGGCTGATAGCCAGTAAAGGTGAACCCTCTTCGGTCCAGACTTGTTGATATAAGGCAGCCGATTTAGCAGGTCGAATACGCAAAATAATGCCGTGAAGAATAATCATCCATATCAGTTTTGGAATTTCGACTACTCTAGGATCAGCCAAAAATTCAGCTAAATAGATGCGAACAGCTGATGCAGTTGGTGCATCTGGTGTACCTAGATTCAATAGTAATACACCGGTTTTGCCACGAGCTTTATGGCCGGTGTCTTTATCTAGCCCTGAAAATCTAGCCAAAGTATCTTCTCCGTTATTGGTATGGATTTACAAATACAGCTCACTTTGAGTAACGCGTGAGCGTAAGTTAAAATTGTATCGCATTCATTTAAAACAAAAAGAGCGCTAGGTATCGATTTTATCATCAAATTACCCGGTACTCGGCAAATATTTATTTACGCTAGCTAACTCATTTGGGTGTTTCTATTAAGTCACTTTACTTATTAGTAGCTGTATTTAGTCGCTAGGTTAAATAACTCAACTTAACTAACGATTACAAAACTGATTCAATCGCATTTTTCAATTCTTCGCTATCGGGTTTCACACGCGAACTAAATTGCTGCACGGTTTGACCGTCAGGCGAAACAACATACTTATAGAAATTCCATTTAGGTGCGGCACTTTTATCGCCCAAGTATTTAAATACGGAGTTAGCTTCATCGCCTCTAACAGGTGATGTTGCCACCATGGTAAATGTAACACCATAATTAATAAAACAAACATCGGCAGTTTTTGCTTCGTCTTTTTCTTCTTGGAAAAAATCATCTGACGGAAAGCCAATCACCACTAAACCTTTATCGGCATATTGTTTGTGTAATGCTTCAAGAGCTTCGAATTGAGGCGTAAAACCACAGTGCGATGCGGTATTAACGATTAATACTGCTTTGCCTTGGGTGAGTTCGCATAAATTTACGTTTTCTGTTGAGTGTAATTTACGAGCTTCAACATTGAGATAATCAGGACAATTTGCAGCAACAGTACTAAAACTTAATGCCATTAAGCCAATTGCCGTTAGGTATTTAATCATTGTTAATTTGTCCTTTACTCAAAGTTTATAAGAATAGATAAAAATAGGCACCGATAAACGAATTTATCGATGCCTAATTAGGTATCACAGGACTGTACGTAGTACTGCTTTATTCAGATCAAAAGTGATTAGAAGTAAAAACCGATATTGATGTTCAAACGTGAATGCCATGATGTATCACCGTTATTGATACCAACGCCTGCACCATCAACAAACCACATATTTTTACCGGCAATCCAATCTACATAAGAATAAAATTTACCTGCAGTGATGGCTACACCAGTCACATTCTGGATAGAATCATCAAGACCTTGACCCGATGCCATCACTTGGCTGTAATCGTTGTAAAAATTCAAATTAGTGATTGGTCCCCAATCAACGTCAACCGATTTAGCAATGTTAACGGTAGCAACATCGGCTTCAGCAGCAATTTCAAATGGATATTGAAATGCACTTAGCGCAATACGTTCACTGTTGTCTATATCATAGTCATAATGAATATATTGTAATTGTAATTGCCATTTTTTCCAGTCAAGTTGCCAATGCGCTGCAGCGGCAAGACCATTGGTGTCTTCACCCACTACGGTAGCTGCATCAGCCATAAAATCTAATTGGCTGTATTGTAATGAACCACCTAACTTATGAGTGACTTCACCAGAAGTAAATTCTCGCTCAACTCGAGCGTTGATTTGTCCTGCCTCTTCATATGGTGAATCGGCTGTTGTGGCCGCATCAAATGAGTAACGATCATAATTAGAACCGTCGCCAATTTCGTCATTAACAAAATAAGCTAAATCGTAACGCCAACCATCTTGTTCATTTTTGTAATGGATACCAGCATCATAATCATCTTCAAAGCCAAGATAATAAGTTGCGCCGAACCAAAATGAATGGGCTGCATAAGGCAATAAACCAAATGGCACTTGGGTTACACCCACTTGCACTGATTGGGCTTCATCAAATTGATAACCCATGTAGGCATGATGAACTACGTCCATGTTTTCATACCAACGATACTGAGCTGAGGCAAATAGGCCATCTTTGCTCTTATAGTTAACGTCAGCACGGAACAGTTCAAACTCAAGTTTGGAGTTGTTGTCGTAATCTTTCCAACCGTAGTTTACGCGTACTGCACCGCCGATATCGACTTCATCTGTGACTGGTACTGCTGAGGCCGCGAATGGGAACAAGATTAGCGAAGATAAGACGGTGAATTTTTGCCATAACTGCATGAAACATCCTTGAAATAACAATGTTATAAAGCGTGATAAAAATGAGTAACATATAATATTTTTAGTTACTAGATAAATGTTTTAATGTACCCGAGTCATCGCATTCTCTACAACAACAGCAGTAATTATAACAATCATAACGGTCATTATAACAAAAAAGGCCGTAAGATGTAGCTTACGGCCTCTCATAAAAAATGGGTCGATTGATAATCCACTCATTTACTGGCTCAAATCATCACTAATCCATGTCGAGGGTAATGCCTTCCATTGACCCTGAAGAAGCTGCTTCGTTATTTCGCAATTTAATCATTAAACGTAAATCATTAGGCGAATCGGCATGATGTAATGCATCGGCGTAACTAATCTCACCCTCTACATATAAATCTAGCAATGCTTGGTCAAAAGTCTGCATCCCTTGCTCGCGTGACTTACCCATGGTTTCTTTAAGTAAATGCAACTCATTTTTAGCAATCAAACTGGCCACTCGGGGAGTATTGATTAACACTTCAATGGCAGCGCGACGACCAGTTCCGTCAGATTTAGGAATAAGCTGTTGCGCCACAATGCCACGTAAATTTAACGACAAATCAAATAGCAACTGGTTGTGTTTGCTTTCCGGTACTAAATGCATAATGCGATCGAGAGCCTGGTTAGCATTGTTTGCGTGTAAGGTTGCCATACATAAATGACCCGTTTCGGCAAATGACAACGCAAATTCCATGGTTTCTTGAGTACGAATTTCACCAATTAGAATGACATCTGGCGCTTGACGCAGTGAACTTTTAAGTGCGGCATCAAATGAGTCGGTATCAATACCCACTTCACGCTGAGTAACTATACTTTTACGATGGTTATGTACAAACTCAACAGGGTCTTCAATGGTCAGAATATGTCCGCGAGCATGAGCATTTCGATATCCCACCAGCGCTGCCAACGAAGTCGATTTACCTGTACCAGTTCCACCCACCATGATGATAAGACCACGTTTACTCATGACCAAATCTTTCAAAATAGGGGGCAGTTTTAAATCATCGACTTCTGGAATTTGAGTTTCGATACGGCGCATAACACAACCGGCTGATTCACGTTGCCAAAAGGCACTGACGCGAAAACGCCCTAAATCTTTAGCCGCAAATGCAAAGTTGCACTCGCTTGTGTCATGAAACTCTTTCTTTTGGACATCACTCATTAACGACTCAACAAACACTAATGATTGCTCTGGTGTTAATCGATTTTCGGATAGTTGACGTAGCTCCCCGTCAATTTTGGCACTGGGTGGAAAACCAGCAGTGATAAATAAATCTGACGCCTTTTTTTCCACCATCATATTTAAAAACGGACGAACATCCATGATCCCAGTTCCTTAGAAATTAGCTTGTTTATTCGAACTCTTCTGCATCGCATCTTCACGGGTAATTAACCCACGATTGACTAAGTTTTGCAGACATTGATCCAGAGTTTGCATACCGTGAGACATACCCGTTTGAATAGCTGAATACATTTGTGCGACTTTATCTTCACGAATAAGATTTCGAATCGCTGGTGTACCCATCATAATTTCATGAGCTGCCACTCGGCCACCGCCAATTTTCTTGATCAATGTTTGTGAAATAACCGCCTGAAGTGACTCAGACAACATGGTGCGGACCATGCTCTTTTCACCTTCTGGGAATACATCGACCACACGGTCAATGGTTTTTGCGGCTGAGGTGGTGTGCAAAGTACCAAATACTAAGTGACCCGTTTCAGCGGCGGTCATGGCTAAACGAATGGTTTCAAGGTCGCGCATTTCACCCACAAGAATAACATCTGGATCTTCACGTAGTGCACTTCTTAGGGCAGCATTAAAGCTGTGTGTGTGTTTGTGTACTTCACGCTGGTTGATTAAGCATTGTTTGTTCTGATGAACGAATTCTATCGGGTCTTCAATGGTTAAAATATGGTCATGTCGATTTTCATTAACGTAATCGACCATCGCAGCCAATGTGGTTGATTTACCCGAACCGGTAGGCCCGGTTACTAATACTAATCCACGTGGATAACTGGCGATTTTTTTAAATATTTCTGGTGCGCCAAGTTGCTCAAGAGACAAGATTTCAGAAGGAATGGTACGGAATACCGCGCCGGCGCCACGGGACTGATTAAATGCGTTAACACGAAAACGCGCCAGATTAGGCACTTCGAATGAAAAATCGATTTCTAGATGTTCTTCATAGTCTTTACGTTGTTTATCATTCATGATGTCATAGACAAGACTATGAACGCCTTGATGATCTAACGCAGGTAAATTAATTTTCCTTACCTCACCGTCAACGCGGATCATAGGAGAAACGCCTGCTGAAAGATGTAGATCTGATGCTTTGTGTTTTACACTAAAGGCGAGTAATTCAGTGATTTCCATTGTAGAGACATCCAGTTAACCAACATTATGACAACAATAGCAGACAGAATATCAATCGCCCAGAGTAGAATTAGTCAAGCGGCGCAAAAGTGTTCACGTTCATCGGCCGAAATAAGCCTACTGGCTGTGAGCAAAACTAAACCCATTAGTGACATAGTTGCAGCTTATCAAGCGGGGCAACGTCTATTTGGCGAAAACTATGTCCAGGAAGGCGAAACTAAGATTAATGCCTTACAGGCAGATTATCCTGATATTGAGTGGCATTTTATTGGCCCGCTGCAATCGAATAAAACCAAAATTGTTGCCGAACATTTTGATTGGATGCATACCTTAAGCCGCGCTAAAATAGCCCAACGTTTACATGAGCAACGTCCAATTAAAAAGCAGCCATTAAACGTGTGCATTCAAGTTAATATTAGCCAGGAACAATCTAAATCGGGCGTTAATGCTGAAGATGTCGCCACGTTAGCACTTACTATTGCTTCCTTAAGCAATCTTAAATTACGCGGATTAATGGCTATCCCAACGGCAACTGATGACATACAACTTCAACAACAAGAATTTAGCCAATTGAAGCAAATCTTTGACCAACTTAAGCAGCAATACCCTAGCGTTGACACGCTATCAATGGGCATGAGCGGCGACATGGACATCGCCATCGCTAATGGCTCAACCATGGTACGCATCGGCAGTGCGATCTTTGGCCAAAGATAAAATCAACAGCCTAGAGCGCTGCGCTGCTAGAAGCTATAAAATCTATAGCAACAGCCTAGAACGCTTCGCTGCTAGGTCGCTTCGCGGCTAGATGCTATAAAATCAACAGCCTACTCGCGAAGTGACTAAATCAAGCAGCGAAGCTGTCCCTAGAAGCGTAGCGATCCTAGCAGTGACGAAGTCACGCCCTAGATCCTAGCAGGACGTACGTAGCGACCCTAGAAGCGTAGCGTCCTAGGGCTGAATTAGGTAACATACACAGTAATTGGACATAAATTCACTCTTTTATTGGATACAGACTTAATGACTCAAGCAAAAGTATGTTTTATCGGTGCGGGCAATATGACTCGTAGCATTATTAGTGGCTTAGTTAAGCATGGCTATCCTAGTGACCTTATTTACGCAACCAATCCAAGCAAAGGTAAGTTGGATGCGTTGCAGCAAGATTTTTCGATTCAAGTTTCTCACGATAATCATGCAGCCGCACAAGCTGCCGATGTCATTGTGCTAAGTGTAAAACCTCAATTAATGGCGGCCGTTTGTGAAGACTTAAGTTCACTCGATTTAGCCAATAAGTTAATCATCACTATCGCTGCAGGTATTCCAGCATCTCGTTATCAAGACTACTTTAAGCAACCGATAAAACTTATTCGCACTATGCCTAATACTCCAACTCAAATTGGCTATGGTATGACCGGTATTTATGCCGATGACAGTATTTCTGCCGAGCATAAAGCAATTTGCGAAACCTTAATGCAAAGCGGCGGTAAAGTGGTTTGGGTTGATAAAGAACCGGAATTAGATCAAGTGATTGCCCTTGCAGGCAGCTCTCCGGCTTATTTCTTCTTGTTTATCGAGTCAATGATCGCCTCTGGCGTCAACATGGGTATGGCTGAAGACAAAGCAAGACTCCTTGCTGAGCAAGCAGCATTGGGTGCTGCGCAGATGGTGATACAAAACCAACAGTTATCGGTAACCGAATTACGTCAAAATGTAATGTCAAAAGGCGGTACTACGGCTAGAGCAGTAGAAACATTCCAACAAGGCGGGTTAGTTGAATTGGTTGATAAAGCGATGACAAACTGTGTTGCTAGAGCCCAAGAAATGGCTAAAACATTCTAACGTTATGAGATGAACGATTATTTAACTTATGATTAATCCCTTTGGTGTAAAATAGTTGCGTAAAACTGAACTTATAAACACCAAACTTGAGTGATAATCCGTTATATTGGTCACTCAGTAAATCGTATCGTTAAATATTAGCGCAGTTAATTTTAGTACTAATTTACACTCAAATCTGCGCTCTAATTTAAGTACAATATTAAGCACTAAATCACAGCAACGTAAGGCAACATACATGAATGCAATGAGTTTTTTAGTCAACACTCTGTTTGACTTATACCTAATGGTCGTCATTCTTCGTTTTTGGCTACAGCTTGCAAGAGCGGATTTTTATAATCCATTTAGCCAATTTGTGGTTAAAGCGACACAACCGATTATCGCACCAATGCGTCGACTATTACCCTCTGTAGGACGTTTTGATACTTCATCAATGGTACTGGCACTGATTGTCGTGTTGGTCAAAATGTTAGTGCTTACTTTCATTGCAGGGGCAACTGTAGACATTGTTACTTTATTATTATTCTCAGTGGTCTCAGTAGTAAAACAAGCTGGCGTGTTACTTTTTTGGATGTTACTTATCCGCGCAGTATTGAGCTGGTTTAACCAAGGTTATAACCCAATTGTGATGGTGATGACCCAATTAACAGAACCTATTTTAGCCCCTGTGCGCAAAGTACTGCCTGCTATTGGTGGCTTGGATTTATCTGTATTAGTGGTATTTATTGCGATGAATTTCATTAACATGTTGTGCGCGCAATATATTCCTTTTTGGTCAATTATTTAGATTTAGAACAAACCTAACTAATGAATCCAGTAAGCTATATTAACGATGAGCAGCAAGGTGACTTGCTGCTTTTTGTTTATGTGCAACCCAAAGCCAGCCGCGATCAAATTGTCGGTTTGCACGGTAACGAATTAAAAATAGCCATCACAGCACCACCTATTGATGGTAAAGCAAATGCTTATCTGTCTAAATATCTTGCAAAAGCCTGTAAAGTAGCCAAAAGTCAGGTTCATATCATTAAAGGTGAACAAGGTCGTCATAAACAAATTAGAATAAGCCAACCTCAGGTTATTCCGCCAGAAATAGCCGCCCTTTTGTCACCGTTTTCTCTATAATAATGTTATTGCTCACGCCCATTAAGGACAAAATTATGTTTCATTCTCTGCGTTTATCTCGCTCATTATTACACATGTTATTGTTGTCACTCATAACCATCACCAGTATTGGCTATGCTCATGCAGAGCAAAAACTACAAGTTGGTCATTTTGATATTCATTACATGGCGCTCAGTAGCACCTTTATTACTCCTGAAATAGCCAAAACCTACGGAATTGAACGTAGCAGTTATAATGGATTGGTGAACATTACCGTGCTCAATACTAATCTAGAAGGGAACCCTGCTATTCCTGTTGAAATATCAGGTATAGCTAATAACTTACTAGATGCCCGCATAACGCTTGATTTTAAAGAGATCCGTGAAGGAAATTCTATCTATTACATAGCAGAAGTGCCATATCGTGATGACCAAGAGGTCAATTTCACAATTGCCATTAAATACGGCAACCAGCTAAACACCTCATTGAAATTCAAACAAAAGTTCTATGTAGATTAAATCATCGATAAAAAGCCTAGAGCGCTGCGCTGCTAGAACGCTTCGCGGCTAGATCCTATAAAATCAATAGCCTAGTCGCCCAACGACTCAATCTTAGCAGCGAATCAGTCCTTAGCAGTGACGAAGTCACGTCCTAGAAGCAAAGCGCACTATCCGCGTAGCGGCCTAGCTACTCCCATAGCCTATCGCAGGGTAGTTAGAGTATAATGACGCCAAATTTACCCTCATCTAAAAAACTTATGCATACCTTAGCCAAACAACAAATTGTTCTTGCCAGTGGCAACAAAGGCAAACTTGCCGAATTTGATCAAATGCTGACAGCATTTAATATTGAAGTATTACCACAGAATCAATTTAACGTGACAGAGGTTGCAGAGACAGGCACTACATTTGTAGAAAACGCCATTATTAAAGCTCGCCATGCCGCTGAAATAACGGGTAAAGCTGCAATTGCAGATGACTCAGGCATTGAAGTTGATGCACTACAAGGTCAACCAGGGATTTACTCGGCACGCTATTCTGGTCCTGGTGCAACTGAAACTAGCAACTACCTCAAGCTACTTGATGCATTGCAAGGTGAAACACTTCGAAGTGCCCGTTTCCAATGTGTACTTGTGTATATGCGTCACGCGAAAGATCCTACGCCAATAATTTGCCAAGCCTCATGGGAAGGAACAATAAACCATGCCCCACAAGGCGAACAAGGCCATGGATATGACCCAGTGTTTATTCCACAAGGTTTTGATTGCTCGGCAGCTGAGTTAACTCGTGAACAGAAAAATGCCCATAGTCATCGAGGCAAAGCACTTGAGTTATTAGTGAGTGCCATGAAAGCCCAAGGTATTATTTTATCGAACAATACTTCTGGCGGTCATCAATAAATGACATTGCAACTACCACCTCTTAGCTTGTATATCCATATTCCTTGGTGCGTGCAAAAATGCCCTTATTGCGATTTTAACTCTCATGGCCAAAATGGTGAGTTACCACAGCAACAATATGTCGATGCGTTACTGGACGATTTAAAACAAGACTTGGCTTATGTTCAAGGTAGAAAGGTGCATACCATCTTTATCGGCGGTGGCACGCCATCGTTATTTGACGCTAGCCAAATTCAACGCATACTTGAAGGCGCACAAGCATTAATCCCTTTTGAAGATAATATTGAAATCACCATGGAAGCCAATCCAGGTACATTAGAGCACGACGACTTTAGTGCCTATCGTGCTGCGGGTGTCACGCGCTTATCTATTGGGGTGCAAAGTTTTTCAAAAGAAAAACTTAATCTGCTAGGACGTATCCACAATGAAGATGAAGCTAAAGTGGCGGCTGAAAAAGCCAAACAAGCAGATTATTTAAGTTTCAATCTCGACTTAATGCACGGTTTACCAAACCAAAGCTTTGACGAAGCCATGCATGATATCGACACAGCAACAGCTTTAGCCCCACCGCATCTTTCTTGGTATCAACTCACCATTGAACCCAACACCTTGTTTCATTCAAAACCGCCACAATTACCAGATGATGAGAACCTGTGGCAAATTTACGAGCAAGGTCAGCAGCGCTTAGCGGCATTAGGTTATGAGCAATACGAAATATCGGCCTATGCCAAACCGGGATACCAATGTCGCCATAATCTTAATTACTGGCAGTTTGGCGACTACCTTGGCATCGGTTGCGGTGCCCACGGTAAGATCACTCTCCCCGACTCAAATCGGATTGTGCGCACCGTAAAAATAAAACACCCTAAGGGCTACCTCGCTGCGGATAAATATACCTTTGAAACCACAGATGTCGTTGAAGAAGACCGTCCGTTAGAATATTTAATGAACCGTCTAAGATTAATGACTCCAATCCCTAAAACTGAATTTGAGCAACGTACAGGTCAATCGGCCGAGGTGGTAAAGCTGGGAATGCAAAAATCAATTGAACGGGGATTATTGACAGAAACCGCAACACATTGGCAATTGACCTCTAAAGGCCACATGTTTGTAAATGATTTGCTGTCTCAATTTATTTAACTTAATCAGCCGATTTAAAAAAAACAATATGACTCGCAGTTTACTTTTTAATCCGGAAACTGCGAGCCAATAATCAGAAAATCGGCTTCTACCACTACATTCCACTTACCTTAAATACACACTTTCTAACATTTCTATTCACACTTTTAGACAAAGCTTGATTAGGATATGCGCCTATAACTTAGGTACTTTGGGAAGATATCAATGTCTATTAAAACTAAAACAACTCTCGTTGCTGTCGCGTTATCAAGTTTATTAAGCGCTTCAGCCATTGCGAACTTGCACAACATGCCGCAATTGAGCCAACAAGAAAGTACAGCGACATCAAGCCAACAAACCGAGTCAGAAAAAGCCAACGCATTGTTTGAAGTCATTTTTATGGAAAATGTGATGGCAAATCCAGTCAATCAAACTTACCTTGGCATAAAACAAGATTACGGCAAGTGGAATAACTTGTCTGACGCTGCTGCCGATGCAGATTTAGCCCGCAGTAAACAGCAACTCACAAGATTGACGAGCCTTGATGCCAACAAACTAAATGAACAAGCGGCCCTCAGTTATGAACTGTTAAAAGCTGGCTTAGAACACAGTATTAGCGATGATAAATGGCGTTATCACACTTATCCGATTAACCAAATGTATGGAGTCCATTCTGTAGTGGCTTCATTTCTGATTAATCAACATCAGGTTACCGATGAAAGTGATGCTAAAGCCTATATTAGCCGTTTGAACGCCATACCAACACTACTGGCACAATTAGAAACCTCGTTAGAAATTCGCGCTAAAAAACATATCATTGCGCCAAAATTTGTATTCCCATACGTAATTTCTGATAGTAAAAACATTATCACTGGCGCCCCATTTACAGATACAGGAAAAGACAGTGCATTATGGGCTGATGCGACACGTAAAATAAATAAACTCGATATAACTGATGGCAGTAAAAAAGCATTACTAGCTGAAGTTAAGCAAGCTCTACTGACTAAGGTAAAACCTGCCTATGAGCAATTAATAACCTATACCAAGTCACTTGAAGCTCGCGCCGATACTCGAGATGGTGCTTGGAAACTGCCTGATGGAGAAGCGTTTTACAATAACGCTCTAGCACGTACCACCACAACCGACATGACCGCAGACACGATACACGATCTTGGCTTATCAGAAGTTAAGCGTATTCATGATGAAATGCGGATCATTATGAAAAAGGTACACTTTGCCGGCAGCTTACAAGAGTTTTTTGTGTTCATGCGCGCTGATAAACAATTTTATTACCCAGAAACTGATGAAGGCAAAACGGCATATCTGGCTCAAGCAAAATCACTGATCGATACTATGGAGTCTCGTTTAGACGAAGTGTTTACTATTAAGCCTAAAGCCGAATTAGTAGTACGAAAGGTAGAAGCGTTTAGAGAAAAGTCAGCAGGTAAAGCATTTTACGACCAACCTGCACCAGATGGTTCTCGCCCAGGAAGCTATTACGCTAATTTATACAAAATGGAAGCGATGCCAAAGTATCAAATGGAAGCACTTGCTTACCATGAAGGCATTCCAGGGCATCACATGCAAATTGCTATTGCACAAGAACTGCAAGGTATTCCAAAATTCCGTAAATTTGGTGGTTACACGGCTTATATTGAAGGTTGGGGACTTTATTCAGAATATTTCCCGAAAGAAATGGGCTTATATGCCGACCCATACTCTGACTTTGGCCGTTTATCGATGGAGCTATGGCGCGCATGCCGTTTGGTGGTTGATACGGGGATACACGCAAAAAAATGGACTCGTGAACAGGCTATTACCTATTATGTTGAGAATACTCCCAACGCTGAATCTGATGCGATAAAAATGGTTGAACGCCATATTGTTATGCCATCACAAGCGACAGCGTATAAAGTGGGAATGATTAAAATACTACAACTACGTGAGCAGGCTAAAAAGGCACTAGGAGCTAAGTTTGATATTCGCGAATTTCATACTGTAATTCTTAAAAATGGTCCATTGCCATTAGACATACTTGAAGAGCAAGTAAACAAGTGGATTAAACAGGTTCAATCACGGTAATTTTCAATAACAGATCCACTCGAACTAACATAAAACGGCAACCTGAGGTTGCCGTTTTTTTGTCAAATTTCACAAAAAAATAACCCCAGAACAAAGTCTGGGGTAAACCAAATAAATTAGGATGATGGTTTTAAGGTTGGCATTATTTTAGTTCGAAAACCATTGCCAACACTGATTCAAAATTTGCTACCTTGCCGATTTGTACGCCGAACTGAAAAGGGGTCATTTCTCAGAAAAACGCAGGGTTCAAATCACTTCGAATCAACTAACTACCATTGTATTGATATCAGAACAGAGTTCAACTAGTTAACAAATGTAAATCGCTAAACCCTTGATTAGCAACTTACTAATAAACTAATCAATCAACCCCTTAAGCAATTTAAAATCAAACACTTAAAACAAAGCCGCAAGGTAAGTCGCGGCTTTGTTTTAAAATAGAAACAATGTTTCCACTTTTACTTACGAAGTTTATACAAATGGTCGAACTTAGCATCCCAATAAGGTGGGCTACTAATGTGCGTTTTAATAAAATCAATGAACGCACTGACTTTGGGAGCTAGATGCTTACGACGAGGATACACAGCTTGTAATGGAAGGTTGTGAGTCAACTGCCAATCAGGTAACAAAGGTACCAATGTCCCTTGAGCGATTTCATCTTCCATTAAGTAACTGGCTAAATATACAATGCCTAAACCACTCACTGCGGCCGATTTCAATGCTGGTGCATTATCGACACGGAAATTGCCTGACACACCAATTTCGCAATAGTCTTCGCCCTTTTTAAATTGCCACATACTGTGCTCATGCCACTCGCCTTGATACACCAAGCAATTGTGCTCAACTAACTGTTCAGGTCGGCTAATGTTACCATGTTGCGCAATATAACCCGGTGAGGCGACTAATAAGAACTGACATTTCATTAATGGTCTTGCCACCATACCCAGCGGCAATTGCTCAGACATAGTTAACAACAAATCTAAGCCTTCACTGACAACATCGACCTTATGATCAAGTAAGCTAACTTGTAGTTCAAGCTCTGGATGTCTTGCCATAAATGCTGGTAAAGCTGGAATAATATGCATGGTGCCAAATGATTGCGATATCCCAACTTTTAATACACCACGAGTTGCATCATTTAAGTTGTGAACACTTGAAACGGCCTGCTCTGCATCACGAAGGAGCTCTTCGCCTTGGAGATACAATAAATTGCCGGCTTCAGTAAGGCTTAAACTGCGGGTTGTACGCTGAATAAGCTGCACGCCAAGTTTATGTTCAAGATCTGCAACTTGAGTACTTACTTTAGATTTAGAAATGCCAAGACGTCTGGCTGCAGCACTAAAACTTCCTGCACGTGCAACATGAGTAAAAATTGCGATAGGTTCTAACAGTTCTAACATGAAAGTCGCCTTAAGCTGGTTACGACATTAATAAAAATTCCAGATATCTGTTAGCCATTGCTGGTAACTAAACCTTGTTAAGCGTCAATATCAACATTCAGATATTATGATTGATGCTATTAAATGAGCATCAAAACAAACTAATACCGTTAATCAACACCAACAAATGAAGATTCTGAAATATAACCACATCTAAAGTAGAGTGTAATTTTGTAATAATTCTCACGAGTATAACAAAAAAAGCTTCTATGGCTCTATATTTATAATTGACAATTTTTTTATCAGAACAAAGCAACACTAGCTATAGCGGTAAAGCAGCTAGAATTGGCACAAAAAAAAAGCCCCTGTGTCTTCAAAAAGAGCACAGGGGAAGGTCAGGTGTCCGGGAAGACAGGTTGAACAAAATAAATTTACTCTTTTAGTTCGCCTAACTTAGCTAATGTATAAGGTGCAAGTTCTGGTATGTCTTTACGAACTTGGCTTTCTAACACTAATAATCCTTCAAAATTATCACAAATTTTATCAGCTCGTTGTTCAAGGCCTTGTGATTGCGATTCAAGCTGTTGCTCGATGTCTTTACCGACATTATCCATTTTTTGTGAAAAGGTATTCATTTTCTCTTCAAATGAACCACCTTCAGAAGACATAATCTGGCTACCTAATGTCATCATTAATGATCCCATTGAGTTGGTGACCATTTGTTCTATCTCTTGCTCAAACTCTTCATTAAATGCATGTTCAATTGAAGACTCTGTTGAACCTAAATAAAACTTATCGCCTTGCTGATACGCCATGGTGTCAATGCGTTTTTGTATCCCTGTCATGAGCTTATCAATTTGGCTACCAGTGGCATCGCCAAATATTGGAGTTAATGCCATATTAACCGCCTGAGATGCCATTACTACAACATCACCGACCAAATCAATTACCTCTGGAACCTGACGAGATAGTTCATCAGAATATTGAGTGAGCAATGTTTGTTGCTTAGCGTTTAAGGTAACCTTTTTACCGTCTACATACAGTTGATCCAGTTCAACGCGATATTTCTCGGATCCATTATCACTAATCTGCAATTTTTTTGGTTCAACGGTAACGTCATAGTTTAATGTCACATTGCACTTTTCATCATTAATTGACATTTTTGCCATAGCTGGAGTCAACGCCCCTGCAGTGAATAACATGCTGGTTAACGCTACACCACAAATCAACTTCTGTTTGGTCATGATAAAAATCCTTTTGCTATACGAATATCAATAATAAGGTCGAATATGAGTGTTATAAAGCACAAGCTATGCCAACAAAGTTAACTCGATGATTTTTAATAGATAAAACAAATATAGAGTTAATGAGTTAACTGATGGATGGGTGATAGCGGAAGTGTATTCGTAAAATAAACCAAAAAGTAGTCTATTTTACGAATCTCAATAATAATTAATTTAGAGGGGTTAAATCAAAAAATGGAACGGCCTAACTTTTGGCTTAACTGTTCTAACATAGCCGTACCGGCCAAGGAGTTTCCATTGATATCCAATTCAGGAGACCATACACAAATAGACATATCACCAGGGATTACGGCAATAATGCCTCCACCCACGCCACTTTTACCTGGCATTCCCACTCGATAAGCAAACTCTCCTGCGCCATCGTATAATCCAGATGTCGCGAGTAAAGCATTGAGTTGCCTAGTTTGCACTGGGGACACTAAACTGTCGCCATCAAGCGTTTTACCGCGGTTAGCCAAATAGAACATCGCACGGGATAAATCAGCGCAATTCATTCTTAATGCACAGTAATGAAAATAGCTTTTAAGCACGGTATTGACGTCGCCCTCAAAATTACCAAATGACTTCATTAAATAGGCAATAGATGCATTACGAGCACTGAACTGGAACTCAGAATCCGCCACGACTTTATCGTAAGATAATGTCGCGTTTTGACTCAATTGACGTACCACTTCGAGCATTCGATGTTTAGGCGCCCCTAAACGAGCTTGCAACAAGTCGGCAATAACAAGTGCACCTGCATTAATAAAAGGGTTTCGAGGTTTTCCACGCTCTAATTCGACCTGTACCAGCGAGTTAAATGAATGTCCTGAGGGTTCTTTACCCACACGACTCCAAATTTCATCTTCGGTATATAAATTAAGTGCCAGAGTAAGGCTAAAGACTTTTGAAATACTTTGAATTGAAAACGGTTCGAGGTAATCACCCGCACCAATTGTTTGACCATCAACGGTGGTAACTGCAATCCCTATTTTATTAGGGTCAACGCAGGCAAGAGCAGGAATATATCCTGCAACCTTGCCTTTACCCAATAGCGATCTTACTTTATCGACAGCTTCTTGAAGTAATAATTGCTCAGGCAATTTAGCTTAACCCCACCAGATATCGTACAAGTCACTGACTTCTAGATTAGATACAGGCTTGTCTTTCCAGAATGCATTCACTGCAGCGGTATCTTCATCAGTACATTTACCGATAGCTTGGGTAGCAATAATACCTTCCCATTGCTTGTGTCCACCACCGTGGAAACCTAATTGACGAGGTTCAATGACTTCAACAAGAAATTGATCTACTAAGTTATCAATATCTGCCTCAGAAACAGACTCATCAAAAGTCCAGTTGATTTCAAAGCCTAATTCTTGAAACTCATCAACTCGTAATTTTTTACGTAAACGACGACTACGATTTTGCGCCATGGTGTATTCTCCGATTGCTGAAAGTGTAGTTGTGATTAAGCAGTACGCTCAAACATGATATCCCATACGCCGTGACCGAGTCTGTGGCCTCTTGCCTCAAACTTGGTAAGTGGACGATGCTCTGGACGTTCGACAACTGTACCAGTTGTTGATTGATTTTTATAACCTTCTGCGGCATTCATTATTTCTAACATATGCTCGCTGTAATTCTCCCAATCGGTTGCCATGTGAAACACACCACCAATTTTAAGCTTACGGCGGATAAGTTGTACAAACTCGGCTTGCACAATCCGGCGCTTATGATGACGTTTTTTATGCCATGGATCAGGGAAAAACAATTGAACGCGCTCAAGTGAACCATCAACAATGCTGTGCTCTAGCACTTCCATTGCATCGTGATGATATACTCGTAAGTTAGTCACTTCAGCAACACCGGCCTCAGAAAGACACGTACCAATGCCTGGCTTATGCACTTCTATGCCAATAAAGTTTTGTTCTGGGGCAGCTTTTGCCATTTGCACTAATGATGCACCCATACCAAAACCGATTTCTAATACGGTATCAGCATCGCGACCAAACACTTGAGTTAACTCCAACGCTTGTGGAGTATAATCAAGTCCCATTGCTGGCCAATGTGCTTCAATTGCTTGAGATTGACCTTTGGTTAAACGGCCTTCGCGTAAAACAAAACTTCTGATTTTACGAATATACTTACCGTCTTCGTTAAATTCAGCTGTGGTAACGTCGCTCATCTTTGCCTCATTGTCTGCGTACTTTATTGTGCTGTTATAACTAATAATTAACTAAAACAGTGCCAAAATATTATTCCAACACTATTTAACTACACATTACGCATTGCTATCTGTAATAGATCGTTTTTATACTCAGTTGGGCATTATACCTAAACTCATTGCACATGTTTACGCTAATTTAGTGCAAACGTGTGATTTTAAATAGCAGGGCCACTTGTGTAATAAAATGGCTATAGCTACACTGCGCCCATGAAAAATTTGACTCCATTTTCTGAGCGTATCATCGCTTGGTATGACCTTCATGGTCGTAAATCGCTGCCATGGCAGATCAATAAAACACCTTATCGAGTTTGGGTGTCGGAGATCATGCTCCAGCAAACTCAAGTCGCGACGGTTATTCCTTATTATGAAAAGTTTATGGCGCGTTTCCCTAGCGTTATAGATCTTGCTAATGCTCATCAAGATGAAGTGCTACATTTATGGACTGGCCTAGGTTATTACGCTAGAGCGCGTAATCTACATAAAGCGGCTCAGCATATTCGTGATGCTTTTAATGGACAATTCCCCACACAGTTTGATGATGTGGTTGCGTTATCTGGAATAGGTAAATCGACTGCTGGCGCAGTGTTATCCTTATCGCTCGGTCAACACCACTCAATTTTAGACGGTAATGTAAAACGAGTTTTGGCACGACATGGTGCTATTGAAGGTTGGCCGGGACAAAAGCACGTTGAACAACAATTGTGGCAATTAACCGATGCGTTAACACCAGCCAAAAACGTTGAAAAATTTAACCAAGCTATGATGGATATTGGTTCAAGTGTTTGTACCCGCAGTAAACCTAATTGTGCTGCCTGCCCTGTAGCAATTGATTGTGTGGCTCAACAGACAGGTCATCAAAGTTTATATCCTGGTAAAAAACCTAAAAAAGTAACGCCAGAAAAATCAGCGTTTATGGTGGTTTTAGTCGATAACAGCGAAGATTCAGTAAAAGTTCAGCTTATTCAGCGTCCACCAGCTGGTATATGGGGGGGATTATGGTGTTTTCCACAATTTGAACATCAAGCAGAATTAGATGATTATTTAACGCTGCATAATTTGACAGAATCAGAGCAAGGGCTTGCAGGGTTTAGGCATACATTTAGTCATTTCCACCTTGATATTCAACCAGTGCTAGTTGAACTATCTGTCGATCAAGCAACAGGCATCATGGAACAAACCTCGGCTCTCTGGTATAACATAGAGCAACCTGCGAAAGTCGGGTTGGCAGCCGCTACAGAACGTATTTTGGCTAATTTAGCCGTACTTTTCGCGACACATTAGTTTTTAATGTAATTAAAGTTAGTAAGGAATCATCATGGCTCGCACAGTTCACTGTCAACACCTAAACAAATCAGCTGACGGCTTAGATTTTCAGCTTTACCCAGGCGAATTAGGTAAGCGCATTTTTGACAATATCGGTAAAGAAGCTTGGGGCTTATGGCAAAAGAAGCAAACAATGCTCATTAACGAGAAAAAACTCAATATGATGAATGTTGATGACCGCAAGTTTCTTGAAGAGCAAATGACTAATTTTTTATTTGAAGGTAAAGACGTTGAAATCGAAGGCTATGTTCCACCAGCTGAAGATGAATAACGCAACAACATAATCAATAACTGTATTAGACAACAAAGCCGCTTAACTTAAGCGGCTTTGTTTTTTGGTTGTTAATCACAAATCCAACAGATTATTGTTTAACGCCTTCCACGACTAATGCTAATTCAACGTTTGCAGAAGCTGGACCTAAATCCATTTTGACACCAAAATCTTTCATTGCAAAAGTGGTTTTGCCACTAAAGCCTGCACGGTATCCACCCCATGGATCTTTACCTTCACCAATAGCAACGGCATCAATGCTTAACGGCTTAGTCACACCATTTAAAGTAAAGTCACCATTAATTTCAAACTGGTTATTTCCTTTATCAACAATTGATGTTGATGAAAAAGAGGCTTCAGGGAATTTACTGGTATTTAAAAAGTCTGCACTGCGTAAATGCTTGTCACGCTCGGCATGATTAGAATCAACACTGTTAGTGTTAATTTTAACATTCACTTTCGCATCTGCGACTTTGTCAGCATCAAAACTGAAGTCGCCAGAAAACTCATTAAAGCGCCCTACTACAAAGCTATAACCCAAATGGCTTACACTAAATTGAATCGATGCATGTGCACCTTGAGTGTCGATAACATAGTCGGCAGCATTAACTGCAACAGGTAACATAAACGTTGCACCGATTAGTGCTGCTATAAGGTGTTTTTTCATGGTTTTTTATTCCTTTAAGTTAATAAGTATGTTTACAGATAAATAAGTAGCGCGGTATCCATCGAGAGTCATTATCAATACACTCGATTGTTAAATAATCCGATTATTTGCCAATACGATTTGGCATCAACATCCTTTTAAGAGTGTTATCTTTATCAATAACATGATGCTTAATCGCACCTGCTGCATGCAAAACAACCAAGCCGATTAAGCTATAGGCAAGGTATTGATGTATAAACCCGGCAATATCAGCTTGTTCATCAATAAAAGCATTAGGAAATGGCACGGCAAACCAGTCAAAAATCCAAATATCTCGGCCATCAGCTGTCGAAATCATAATTCCTGAGCACATAATGAGTAGCATTAACGTATATAGAATAATATGTGCCCACTTCGCCAAACCCTTTTCCCATGGCTGATGATTCGATATCGGATTAGGAGTGTGTGATATCGTTCGCCAAACTAATCTTAATAGCGTTAAACCAAGTAACAGCAGACCGATACTTTTATGCAGATGCGGCGCAGTTTGGTACCAACTACTATAATAGGTAAGATCCACCATCCAATAACCCGCACTAAATAGGCCAATAACTGCGATTGCAGACAACCAATGGATTAAAATAGTCACCAAGCCATAGCCAGCTGGAGTGTTTTTTAACATGTCTTACTTTCCTCTAAAAAAGTTACAATATTCTAACGTTAATTTTAGGAAAGAAAATCAGTAAAATTAGCCGAAATCGTTCTATAAAATAGAAGTGATGAGAGTTAGATAACGTTAACTACACAATGTAATTAAGTAATGACTAATTCGACGTACACCAATTGTAGCCACTAATTATTAAATATCATCTAGGCCCTATTGATCTTTCATCGTTAAAACTTGTTCAAGATAAACGGTTTGTTTTTTATATATCAGGGTGCAAGTATTAGTGACTAAGCCTCTAACTACGCTTATGTCTTGTAACCAACATATTCTATAATGATTAAAAAGACCTTAACCCGAGCCTTTTGACTAGCGTTTGTGACTTCTATAACTAGGTTATCGCCCGCGCATGTGAAATCACTACTCCGAATAAACTCTCCCTTTTATAAAATCGTCACAAATATCCGCACTATTCGTCTTTAAAGTTCAATCGATTTTAAGCTTGCCGTACAGAGTCGGTTCTATTGTGCTAAATAGATGCCTTGGTTACTCAGTTAACGTTAACTAAGATAATTCACTTGACCGAAAGTTCACTCATTTACATGTAAATGGGCATTTATCAGCGCAGAAACTCGATCTTACTGATAACACTAAGACGCCAATCATATGCTGAAAATAAAATTAGACTAATGTTGAGCAAAAAACAGACGGGGAATTCAATTACCGAGCTACTCTTTAGTTATTTTATTTAATCATCAGTAAGCTTCTACGACTTTATTCTTATCGATTAACGCTTAGAAACCACTTTTAGAGTTGAAAATCGATAAAAAACCACCAGTTTGCACATTAACTAGCCGAACGAGTAAAAACATTTGAAAAACCACTTGCACGATAAAAACCATCACTATACTATGTGCGCACTCCAGACGAGACAGGCATTGATTACCAAGTTAATACCTAGTCTGCAGTAATTAACTAACGCTTAGTTAGTTGCCCGAATAGCTCAGTCGGTAGAGCAGAGGATTGAAAATCCTCGTGTCCCTGGTTCGATTCCGGGTTCGGGCACCATATTTAGCCGGCATAGCTCAGTTGGTAGAGCAACTGACTTGTAATCAGTAGGTCCCGAGTTCGACTCTTGGTGCCGGCACCATAAAAACAAAAAAGCCACTCAATGAGTGGCTTTTTTGCATCTGCAGTATAAGTCGAATCAAATATCGGGATTCAGATATTTGATTTAGCTTCTATAAACAAAACAGGCACTCAATTGAGTGCCTGTTTTGTTTAAAAAGCCCGGAGACTATCTACCGAGTACTTCAACCCGAGCTAAACGATTAACTTGGTTTAATGACCCCAAGTGACCATAAATCGGCCCTAGTAAACCGCGCTTTTTAAGTTCGATAAACTCTTCGTCGCTTAATGCATTTAATTTAGCTTCATCAATAAGGTATAAACCATTGATATTGCGTTTCTCTCCGGCGACATCAACAGTAAGAGTCTGATTAATCAGCAGCCCTTTTTCATCTAAAAAACCTAAAATACCGCGAGTAGCTTGATCTTGTTCATAATGGCTAATCAATGCTTGCTTACGCGCTTCTAAAAACGGGGTTTCTTTACCGTCTTCAAACAATGCTTGGCCGTCTGTTTTAGTCACTTCTTTGGCATCTTCGCGAATACCAATCCAGACTTTATCTTTAACGTCTGGGTTAACCACTAAACCAAGAGGATAGTCACGAACAACTGCGGGTATATACAAACCTTGCCACTTACCGTCTTTTACACTTAGATTCTGACCAGGTTTTAGGCCTAACATTGCAACTGATTGAAATTCGTTGGTATCACTGTTTTTAACAAATACGATTGGATACTCAGTGGCAGCACGATTAATTTCATGCAAAGTAACCGGCACGATGTGCTGCTCCGCCACGTGTGAAAAGTCACTTGGAGTCAGTTTTAAATCACCATGCTTGGTTTGTTCTAATAATGTAATCTGGTTGGGCATCTTGGCTCCTTGAAGCACTGATTATCTTCTATGGTATAAGTACAACATCATTGTCATACGTTACGTTAACAAATAATTAATAACTGAAACTACCAAGTTAAATCTTAAATTCAAGTAGATTTAAGCTAAATTGTGTCAATAAACGTCAAATGGCCAATTCTTGTGCAAAATAGGCTTTGTGTTTAACAAAGCCTATTCGTTTATGTTGATAGTCGCTCAACTCTCTATGTGATCACTCGCTTAATGTAACTTGAGCTTTGGACGTTGCCAGCGCAGTAATTTTTGGGCAATACGATATACAGATGCCGAGAACCAACCATACAAGCTAGCTAAATGACGCTGATACAGAGAAATGTACATCAAACGTGCAACATGTCCTTCAACAAAAAAATCGCCTGAACGTAGGCTTCCCATTAAGTTGCCAACCGCCGAAAATCGACTCAGTGATACCAGTGATCCATAGTCTTTATAAACGAAAGGCTTTTCTGGCTGCTGTTTCATCTTCAAAAAAATATTGGCATAGAGGCGATCGGCCATTTGAGCTGCGGCTTGGGCTCTTGGTGGTACCGGCTTACCTGATGGTAAAATTAATTGAGCACAGTCGCCTAAAGCGTAAATATCATCTATGCCTTTTACACGCATACAGTCATCTACATCAATTTGATTACGGGGAGTAACCGGAAGTTGAGTGAAGTTTTCAAATACTTTCGGGCCTTTGACACCTGCTGCCCACACCTTGATATTTGCTTTAATCGTCTCGCCTGTCGCAGTAACAAAACCTTCTTTGGTCACTTCTTTAACCTGAACACCTAAATGCAATTTAACCCCTAACTTTGACAATACCGTTTGCGCTCTTGTACTCACTTGCTCTGGCAATTGAGGCAGAATTTTGGTTGATGCTTCAATTAAATTTATATCTAAATGATCTTTAGATATATTTTGATAACCGTACTCCCTTACTGATTCAATAACATGGTGGAGTTCAGCAGCAAGCTCGACACCTGTAGCCCCCGCACCAACAATGCCAATACCTAATTGGTCTTGGGTTTCATTAAGCTGTAACAACGCATCCATCAGCTTATGATGAAACAGATTCGCACTGTCTAGACTGTCTAAAAAAATACAGTGCTTTTCGGCTCCTGGTGTATTAAAGCTATTTGATACTCCTCCTAATGCTAGAACAAGAGTATCGTATTCAATATTGCGCGCGGCAATGATCATCTCGCCTTCATCGTTAAACACTGGAGCAAGTTGGATTGTTTTAGTACTCGGATCACACTGCTCAATGGCACCACGAATATAGCGGTAACCATTTTTTAATCCGTGATCTCGATATTGTAGGCCTTCGATTGATTGATCTATAACACCAACCGCGACTTCATGTAATTTAGGTTTCCAGATGTGAACGGTATTCTTATCAATCAAACTAATATCGATTAACGGATTTTTACCAAATTTACGGCCTAACTTTGAAGCCAATGCCAGCCCTGCAGCCCCACCACCCACAATAACAATTCGTTGAACCATACATTACCTCAAAATTACCTTATACCAATAACTTCGTCACACTGTGTTTATAGTTATAAAAAAAGGCCCTTATGGGCCTTATACTGCTTCTTCATTTTCTTCGCCGGTACGAATACGAATCACGCGTTCAATATCAGTTACAAATATTTTACCGTCACCAATTTTACCTGTTCTGGCTATATCAACGATAACATCAATCGCACGTTCCAGAATGTCATCTTGGATTACTAATTCAATTTTTACCTTAGGTAAAAAATCAACCATATATTCTGCACCACGATAAAGCTCTGTGTGACCTTTCTGACGTCCAAAGCCTTTAACCTCTGATACTGTCATACCAGTAATGCCAATTTCAGCAAGTGACTCACGCACATCATCAAGTTTAAACGGTTTAATAATCGCTTCGACTTTTTTCATTAAATACTCCTGTCATCGGCTAAGTTTTTGATTAACCTCAACTCGGGATAAGAGATGGGATAAATCGATAAGAAAATGGTTTGTTTCAAGTCTGCAATATCTAACTGGCCATTTGTTTTACTAACAAGCAATATTTACGCGTCAATATGGTGCCTATTACAATTCAATCCACGACAATAAACAGGACAAAAGGAATTTAATAACCATTTATAATCCCATACTGAAGTTGATTAAGCGCATGTCATCATTGCAATTTATATACTCGCTAACATCATCCAAATATCTTACTTGAAAGCGAAGCTAATTGTCGCGGCTATTTTACGTATTTATGAAAAGATATTTCTCAGCGAAGCAGCTGGTTGTTTTCTATACTATCTTAATGTTACTGCAGGACGCAGCTGACCACGTTTAAGGATGAACAAGTATGACAAATTTTAACCGAGTTAAAGGCTTTGGTCTTATTGAAGTTATCGTGACGACACTCGTTGTAATGTTAATGTCACTTATTGCAATTCCATCATTCAAATCAGTTAATGAGCAAGTCAGAGTAAAAAGCAATATCATAACAATTCAGCAATCATTGCAGTTTGCTCGTAATATGGCGATCAATTACGGAAGAAGAGTGACGGTTTGTAATCTCGAAGATAACAATTGCACCAAGCAATGGCATAAAGGATTTACAGTTTTCCTCGATGGTTCACAAAAAAATGAATTATCTGTAGATGATATAATTTTACTTCAAGTACCTTCTTTTAATGAGAATGACTTTGTTTATTACAATAGAACATCAGTAAGATTCCAACCTGATGGTCTCGCGTCAGGAACCAACGGCACTTTTAGGTACTGCCCTAATTCAATTGATAGCCCTTACTCGAAAGCAGTAATAATTAATCAATCTGGCAGAGTACGCTTTTCAAAGAAAAAGGTAACATGTAAAAAAAGGTAACGTCTTATTTACCTAATTGTAGACGAATAAATCCGCACTAGTGGAACCAATACCACAATAGCCCTTCTATAAAAAATATATTGTCAAATGACTTTATACAGACCTTTTCATCGCTTATTATTAATAATAATTTATGCTCTACTATTTTTGTCCGTTGCTTATCCGGTATGAAAAAGTTGATATTTTCCTAAACGTTTTCTGTGAATAACTGTCAGAAAACAGTCTTCACGCGTGGTTCCTCAGAGCAAGCGTTGTAGCATGTCATAAACAAAAATATATGATTAGACACTACTGTGGAGTAAAGTCATATTGGCTATGGCCACTTGATGCTTTACTGATCTATGCCATCTTTATTTTCAAGAACAAACGATTAATGTTGAAAGTGAATTGGTTTAGACTGAAAACAATTAAACAACAGAAAACATGGTATTATTTAACTAAAACATCGGAAAATCAGGCTTATTCCACTAATAATGACTATGTGCAACAAGGATGAATCATGAGAAGAACTAGCGGATTTACTCTTATTGAGTTGATGGTAACAGTAGCCGTTTCAGCAATTTTGTTGGCTGTCGCTGCGCCTTCGTTTACTTCGTTATACAATAATACCCGCGCGGCTTCTGCAATCGGAAATATCGAAAGTTCTATGGCATTCGCAAGAAGCCAAGCTGTTAATTTTGGTAGAAAAGTATCTGTTTGTCCAGGAAATGGGAGTAGTTGTTCGGGGAGTTGGAATAATGGCTACATTATTTTTATTGATGATAATGGAGATAAAACTGCCGACAATGGAACTGAAGTGTTAAAGAGGATACAAGGTTTTAACTCTAAAGATTTTATTAAAGCATCATCTACACTAATAACGTTTGGTATGGATGGAATGCTAAGTAGCACAAGCTCAATAAGTATTCACTATTGTCCGTCTAAGAAAAATAGTGAATACTCTAAAGGCATTAGCATCAGCCCATCGGGGAAAATAGCAGCCATCAACACTGATGTAAATTGCAATTCATAGCGGTAAAAAACAACTAACTTTACCAGCAGTCACTTGGTGTTTTCACCCCATCTGAAGTTATCTCTATTGATGCACACTCTGTATCTCGAGTAGCTTGGACACCAATAGCTTTAGCCTCTATAGTATATCTATTAGCATTAGCTACAGTTGCATCTATTTTATAAAATCCATTCTCGACAACAAAATTACCATCACCATCAACAGAAAAACCAAGTTTTTTCATATTTTTAGTGAACGTTTTATGATCTAAATAATATTGTTCTTGCCTGTTGGCCACATTCATCAAACCAGCTAGCGCATCAGCCCTAGCTCCCTTCGCAACAAATTTAGTATACGAAGGATATGCAATAGAAGCTAAAATCCCTACAATGACGACGGTAATCATTACCTCTATTAAGGTAAAACCAGAGTATGCTTTAGTGATTGTTACTTTCATTTTTAATTCTCTTTCATATGATAATAGATCTGATTAACGCCTAAGCCACCACCGACACATTTGTTATCGCCAGCAGCACAGCCATCATCACCCAAAAGATCTTTTTTGATCATATCATTTGCGACATCGCCAATTCCGATTAAATACATATAGCTACTATTATCACCATTTTTAGGAATTACTAAGGTTGGAGTATCAGGAACCTGTTCGCTCATTTTAAAATAGTCTTGTGAGTTGCTGTAAACTTTCCCTCCTTTATGGAGATCTCGGCCGCGAAGACGTCCTTCACCTGGAACTAAACATGCATTTTCAGTTGCTCCGGTCTGAGGCACATAGGATGTAAAAAATACTTTTCCCTGCACAATTGTTGCGGCGGATAAAGATTTTTCACCAGCATCTGCGAAACGATAATACCAACCTCGCTTTTGACCAAATGTAATTAATGCTGTTTCTTCGGTTGGGGACTCCGTAGTTACATCATATAAATCTGAAATAGTTAATGTATCTGGAACAGTATTCCCAGCAGCAGAGCTATAAGATTTAGAAATAATATTCCTATCTTGGAATACAAAAAACTTATCATTTCTACTTTTATTCAAAGGATTCGCTCTATGACCACTCCCTACAACAACTGCATCGTAAGGGATGCTTTGGTATTGTTTTGAAGTGACACTATTATTGTTTATATCTGTATAAGTATGTTCAGCAACATTACTAAAAGCTGTTTGAGCTATTACTGGCTCAGAATAGAAACGAATATCAGATGCAAGATCCCCTCCTCCCATGCTCGCAAAATGATACGCACTCCATGGGTTTTGGGTGTCTGTCGGTAAACCAGGTAAATCTAAACGCCATACATTAGCACCTGTGTCAGCAGCATAAATACGGTCAGCAAGTTGATCATTATTACTGTCTAGGACAGCAACTTTACTTGGAATACTATCAATAATCCCAGGCATAGATGTATCAGCTCCCGAACCGCCAAAGCTATGCAGTTTAGCTCCAGTTGCAGCATCCAAGATATAAATACCAGCACCTGTTGTGTCATTAGTACCAACACTGGCACCATCTTTTGTATTGGGGTTATATCCCGCACCCACAACTAGAACAGGTTTTGCCTTACCTTTAGAATCTTTCCAACCTGATATCTTCGTCACTACTGGCTCAGACCAAGACTGCCCTAATAACGAATAGTCACTGTTATTCTTAATCCACAGTAACGTTGGGGCTGCATCTTTATCTGTTACATCTAAGGCATAATATGAACTGCCTCCTCTTCGCATCCCCATAAATACCCAAGCTTTATTGATTTTACCATCTGCATCATATTCAAAATAAGGAACTGGAGAACCATCCATACCATAAACAGAATGAACACCTGTTTTAGGA
>NZ_JACJEU010000031.1:0-49029 GCF_014164215.1 Shewanella sp. SG44-2 | reverse complement strand
GTTAGTGCTTATAGTTAGCGATATGGCATCCACAAGATAACTGATTTTATTCCCAAGCAAATTGAATTGCTAACCTTGAATGAGTTGATGAATGGCCGATAGCACCCAGCAACTATTGAAAAGTGTTTTTACAAATGGACCTATTGAGGGTAATGATACTTCGGTGTTATCACTGCTTAATCAAGCATTAGAATTAGTCTGTCAAAGGCTAGAATGCAGCGCTGCATTTGTGTTGACTAGTCAATATGATAAATTATTTGCCGTTGATACTGATATTATCGACACTTCAGAGCAACAATGTGTCAGTCATTTTGGTGCTTCACCTGCATCAGAAGCGCTGTTTAACCAGCATTTACAAGATAATTTGTCACTGTGCGAATCATTATTTAACAGCCATCAATCAATCATTTATCCCCATTCCCCAGAGCAATCATTTACCGCTGATGAAAATCGACTCCTTACACCGCTTTTAGACATCTTTAATCAACTCGATATTGATTGTAAGCATCTTGCTCTGAGTCCTGTTTTGCACGTTGGTAATGTCAAAGTTGTTTTAGGCACTATGTGTGCATCCGATGCTAATCCCGTTGTGAGTCAGCAAGACGATCCTTGTGCGTTTGTGCAAAAGTTACTCGATGACACCGCATACCAATTAGCCTCTTCACTTGAACTTCGTCGTTTATCCGTGCTTTTAGACAGTAAAGATAAACAGTATCAAGAGCTTTTTCAGTTACTGCCGATGCCATGTGCGCTGATTGATTTACACAATAATGTTGTATTGCAAAATGATGCGAGTAAACAAAATTTGCCCATTACAGTCGGGCAGAGTTTATTTTCGTTGTTACGAGAAGAAGATCATCCCTTGTTACTCGATACCTTACATATCGTTCGAGAAGGTATTTTACGCCAAGCCTGGTGTGAAGTACCGTTACGAAATGGGGTTCAAATTTACTGGTATAAATTCAGCTTTTGTCATGCGCTTAATAAGCAGCAACAGTTATTGTTAATGATTGAAGATGTCACCGAGCGTTATCGACTTGCCGATGAGTTATCGTTTCATTCAAATTATGATGTGCTAACCGGATTACCAAATCGATTGCAGTTCGAAAACATGCTTGAAGAGTTATTAAAAGATGAAGAGCATATACCTGCTTGTATTGCCTTTCTCGATCTCGATCAATTTCAAGTGGTAAATGATCTTAGCGGCCATCAAGCGGGTGATGTGTTGCTGCAACAAGTGGCTGTGCGATTAAAACAATTATTACGAAAAGACGATGTGGTTGCGCGTTTAGGCGGCGATGAGTTTGGCCTATTGATGCACTATTCAGATACCGCATCGGCGCAACAAGTGGCAAAAAGAATTTGCCAACAGTTGTTTGATCATGAATTTACTTGGAAAGGTATCAAGCACAATATTAGTGCCAGTATTGGTATTGCCAAAGTCGATTATGTTGACTCAGATATTTA
This sequence comes from Shewanella sp. SG44-2, assembly GCF_014164215.1. NCBI lineage: Bacteria > Pseudomonadati > Pseudomonadota > Gammaproteobacteria > Alteromonadales > Shewanellaceae > Shewanella > Shewanella sp. SG44-2. The sequence continues at coordinate 47,562 of NZ_JACJEU010000031.1, read as the reverse complement.
CGGCGTGATGAGTAAAGCTGATGCCGCTTGCCGCCTAGCCAAAGAAGAAGGCCGTAACCGTTGGCATTTTTATAATCCTGACGATCCACAAATGCACATGATGTATAACCAAATGTTGGCATCTGTGGATATTACAGGCGCACTGGCGTTAAATCAGTTTGAGTTATTTTATCAATTAATCGAGCCGCTCGATAAACCCGACACTGGTATCCACATGGAAATTCTACTTCGCATGGTACAAAGCGATGGCCAGTATGTATCGCCAGGGGTGTTTTTACCTGCTGCTGAGCGTTACAACTTAGCGCCTCGAGTAGACCGTTGGGTTATCGATAATTTATTGAAGTGGGGTGGTAATAATTTAGCCATATGGGAACAACTTTCAATGGTGTCGGTGAATTTGTCTGCGATGTCACTTGCCGACAATAAGTTCATGACTTGGCTCGAAATGCGCTTAATGGTTGAACCTGAACTGGTGAGTAAATTATGTTTTGAAATTACCGAAACCGCAGCGGTAAGCCAATTAGACCAAGCTACTGGGTTAATTGAGTTGTTACGGCCATTTGGTTGTAAGATTGCATTAGATGATTTTGGTTCTGGCTTTTCCAGCTTTGCTTATTTAAAGTGTCTTGATGTTGATTACGTTAAAATTGACGGCCAATTTGTGGTGAACTTATGCGAAAACCGCAGTGATAAAGCTATTGTTTCGGCGATATGTCAGCTCGGTAAAGACATGGGTTTTGAAGTTATCGCAGAGTTTGTTGAAAACACCGACATTGGTGTATATCTGAAAAATATTGGTGTCGATTATGCGCAAGGCTATGCCATTAATAAACCGACACGATTAGCTGAATTACAACACGGTTTACGGACTCCTTGGTTAACATAAGTTGAGTGAGTAAAGTAACTCAATAACTGAGAGCGGTTAATTGCTTTGTTAAAAAGGTAGTGAAATAGACAGTGAAATAGGCAATTAATGACACCTTGATACAATGTGGGTAAAATGAGCCGCAGAAAATAGCCGTAAAAGTTAATCGCGTTGACCTCAAAACAAGTTTTGCAGCAGCACCCATCATTGATGACCACGACATTGCCGATTCACGCGGTACTCGACTCGTTGCGTGTGCAGTTTTCGGCCCATTCACACATCATTATCGAAGCGCCAACCGGTGCAGGTAAATCCACTGCATTACCATTAGCGATGTTAGCCTGGCCCGAAATTCGTGGCAAAATTCTGATGTTAGAACCCCGTCGAGTCGCCGCCCGCAATGTCGCCAAGTTTATTGCCCAACAATTGGGCCAAAATGTTGGCCAGCAAGTGGGTTATCGTGTTCGCGGTGAGTCAAAAGTCAGTGCAGATACTCGATTAGAAATTGTCACCGAAGGTATTCTGACCCGCATGATCCAACAAGACCCTGAGCTTAGTGGGATTGATGTGATTATTTTTGATGAAATACATGAACGTCATCTTACGACTGATTTAGGCTTGGCTTTAGCATTGGAAGTGCAGCAATCATTACGTGACGATTTACACATTATTGCTATGTCTGCCACCTTGTCTGGCTTACCGCTAGACACGTTAATGCCCGATGCTGCGCAAATACACAGTGATGGCCGCAGTTTTGAGGTTGAGATTGCTTATCAGCCTTGCCCTGGACAACAGTTGTGGCTAACACACATGTCCCGCGTGATTATCGATACCATTTCAGATCCCAATCTAGCGCAATATCAACAAGGCAGCGTTTTGGCGTTTTTACCCGGTAAAGGTGAGATCCGTAAATTAGCTGGATTATTGCGTGAGCGTTTAGATGCATCATGGCTTATTTGTCCTATGTATGGCGACTTGTCGTCAGCGGAGCAAGATCAAGCCATTCGTGCAGCAGAACCGGGTAAACGTAAAATAGTTCTCGCGACTAATGTGGCAGAATCGAGTTTAACGATTGAAGGCATCACCCTTGTTATAGACAGCGGTTATCGACGTGAAGCGAGTTTTAACCCTAAAACCGGCGTGACACGCTTAGGGCTTAAGCGCATTAGCCAGGCATCGGCTATTCAGCGTAGTGGCCGAGCTGGGCGCTTAGCAGCGGGTTATTGTGTGCGTTTGTGGAGCCAAGAAGAACAAGGGCGAATGCGTAAAGTCGATGAGCCTGAAATTACGCAAGCAGAACTGACTTCGATGGCGCTTGATTGTGCTAATTGGGGTGCTAAATCATTTGCTGAATTATCACTGCTCACACCACCACCGCAGATCCATGAACAAGTCGCTTGGCGATTACTTATTCAACTGGAATTAATTGACCAGCAACATAAGTTAACGCCACTTGGCCGAGAGGCTTATGCATTAGGTTGCCATCCACGCTTAGCGCATATGCTGCTTAAAGCTAAGCAACTTGCCTTGCACGACAATCAGCCGCAACTTTGCCTACTGGCTTGCGTATTAGCAGGCATTATTGAAGCCCGTGGATTACCGAAAAAAGGCGCTGATATTCATCATTATTTGACCGAGGCTTTGCAGGGGCAGATTAAACAGCAAGTAAGGCAATGGCAACAATCTTTGGCGATATCGGGACAGGTCAATGAAGCAATACGGAATGCTTCTACTCGTGATATTAGTTATTTGTTAGCACTTGCTTACCCTGATCGTATTGCCAAAGCTCGTGGTCATGAAGGCTTTTTGTTAAGTAATGGTACGGGTGTGGTGATCAATGCCGAAGACAGTTTGGCTCATGAACCTTGGTTAGTGGTTGCTGACTTTCAAGAGACTCAAGGTCGTAATGCTGGGCAAATTTACCTTGCGGCAAGGTTAGATGAACGCTTGTTTACTGCAGAACTTGCCTCGTTAGTGACCACTCATATTCACGGTGGTTGGGATGAAGCAAAAGGGCGTTTCTTTGCTGAAAAACACACCAAAATCGGTGAGGTTATCATTAAAGTCGACACCGGTATTACACCTGAACGAGCACACATTACCGCCGCATTATTAGCGCAAATCCGTATAAAAGGGTTAACAATCCTTAATCGTGATGATCTATTAATCCAGTTACAATATCGGGTTGAATTAGCTCGATACTTTGCGCCAGAGCATGATTGGCCTTGTTTAAGCGATGAGTACTTGCTGGCTACATTAGAAGATTGGCTTGGGCCGCATTTAGACAACATTCGTTCATTGGCCGCATTGGCTAAAGTAGGCGCTTATGGATTGGTGAAAAATTTACTCAATTGGCAACAGCAGCAGCTATTAGATCAATTAGTGCCAACACATTGGCCGATGGCTACAGGCACTCGTGCCCCCATCCGTTACCAGATGCCACTTGATACAGACGGACATTTTTATCATAACAACGAACAGCAAGGCCGTGCGTTGCTTAGTGTACGATTACAAGAAGCATTAGGAATGGCGCAAAGCCCGACAATATTACACGGCAAAATGACGGTTACTATGGAGTTGTTGTCGCCAGCACAACGACCATTAGCCGCCACTGCAGATTTAGCCAGCTTTTGGCAAGGGCCATATATTGATGTAAAAAAAGAAATGCGCGGTCGTTATCCTAGGCATTTATGGCCTGATGATCCAGTGAATACAGTGGCAACAAAATTTACTAAAAAGAAAACTCCAGGCGTGTAAATAAGCCATCTAGCTTATTAATAACATGTAATTATTTCAGTGTTATATGGAAAACGAAACCATTATTTATGAGTAAAAAAACCAAAAAGTCTTCAGCCAGCACAAAAAAAAATGGCTCATCTTGGTGGCAAAAGCTGTGGTCGCTCACATGGAAATTATCAATCGTTGGTATCGCTGTTGTGAGCTTTTATGCCATTTATTTAGACCAAATTATTGCGCAGAAATTTGAAGGCCAAAAGTGGCATTTACCTGCCCAGGTGTTTAGTCGTTCTATGGCATTATACCCAGGGGCTGCGGTAAACCATCCGCAGTTAATGGCTGAGCTTAAGTTACTCGGTTATCGTAAAGTGTCTAATCCACGACAAGTTGGCGAATTTTCTGCTTCAAGTACTCGTATCGAATTATGGCGTCGACCATTTTTGCATCCCGAAGGCAATCAAGCCGAGCAACGAGTGATGATTAGTTTTGACTCTGAAGGCGTTAGCTCAGTTAAGCGGATGTCAGATAAACGGGAATTAGCGGTATTTCATTTAGAACCGGTATTACTTGACCGTATTATTGCCGGCGATGGCGAAGACCGTTTATTTGTGCGAACGCCAGAGATGCCTTCGATGATCATCGACGCACTTATTTTGGTTGAAGACCGCAGCTTTTATGATCACTTTGGGGTTAACCCATTGGCGATTGCACGCGCTGCCGTAGTCAACATTACTGCCGGTCGGACGGTACAAGGTGGTTCAACCTTAACCCAGCAGTTAGCCAAAAACTTCTTTTTAAGCAGTGAACGTTCAATTGTGCGTAAAGTGCGTGAAGCGATAATGGCATTGATTATCGATTTTCGTTATAGCAAAGATGAAATTCTAGAAGCTTATCTCAATGAAGTTTACATGGGCCAAGACAAGGCGCGTGGTGTACATGGTATGGGGTTAGCGTCACAATTCTATTTTGGTCGCCCCATTGGTGAGTTGACCGTGTCGCAACAAGCTTTTTTAGTTGCGGTCATTAAAGGACCTTCTTATTACAACCCGTGGCGTTATCCGGAACGAGCCCAAGAACGCCGTGATTTAGTGTTACGTTTGCTTATGGAAAACGATAAATTAACCGTTGCCCAATATAAGGCTGCAGCAGAGTCACCTATCGGTTTACGCAGCGCTAAAAAATCGGTACATCAGAAGTTACCAGCGTTTTTTGCTGTGGTAAAACAAGAGTTGCGCGACCGATATGGCGATTCGTTACTGAAGCAGTCGGGCGTAAAAGTGTATACCACACTCGATCCAATGGCCCAAGAAGCCGCAGAAAAAGCCGTGTTGTCTACCATGGCATCACTTGATAAACGGGCTAAAAACGTTCAAGTCGGCATGGTTGTCACCGACAAATATACCGGCGGCATTGCTGCGATGGTGGGTGATAAACAACCGAGTTATGAAGGATTTAACCGTGCCGTTGAAATTAGACGTCCAATTGGGTCGTTAATCAAACCATTCGTGTATGCCAGTGCATTACGCCAAGCAGATAGATTTACTCTAGCCACTCCCGTAGAGGACAAACCGATCACCCTTAAAAATGAGCAAGGGAAAACATGGTCACCTAAAAACGTTGATAAAAAGTTCAGTGGTCAAGTGCCTTTGTTAAACGCATTTAAAGATTCAATGAACGTTCCAACGGTTAACGTTGGTTTGGCTGTCGGCGTTGAAAAGGTTGCTGCCACATTGAAAAAATCGGGTTGGGAGGATGATATATCCCCTTATCCATCGATGTTGTTGGGTGCGGTGAATGGCTCACCATTAATGGTGGCTCAAGTTTATCAAACCATTGCTGATGAAGGACGCTATCGTAAGTTATCATCAATTACCGCGGTATTAGACAGTCAAAACCAAGCGTTGGAGGTGAGCCGGGTGCCATCGTCGATGGCGATCGATCCGGCGACCGATTACTTAGTTCAATATGCAATGAACCAGGTAGTACGTAATGGTACGGCTAAGCGTTTAGGCGCAGCATTTCCTGGGGTTCGTCTAGCGGGTAAAACCGGCACCAGTAATGATAGTCGTGACTCGTGGTTTGCTGGATTTGATGAACGTAACGTAGCGGCTATTTGGGTTGGTCAAGACGATAACAGTAAAACGGGCCTGTATGGCAGCAGCGGCGCAATGGCAGTGTATCAAGCCTTTTTACATCAACGTCCACCGCTCAGTTTACGTATGATGCCGGTTAATGGCGTAATTAATGGCTATTTTGATCGTACAACGGGTGTGGCTAAGAAAGGTAATTGTGACAATATTATCGGTCTACCAGCATTAGACGCAAGCTATCATCCGGTAGCTAATTGTGGTGAGTCATTATCTTGGTGGCAGAAGCTGGTGGGAGAGTAACGCGTTAGCTTAACCATTATGTAGTTGCCAACAATAAGCCCAAAGTAAGTGATTACTTTGGGCTTATTGTTTCATCTCATCGGGATAATAAACGTTTTTAAACAATTCATTGTCCCACAAACTATGCTGCATTAGCTTGCAGTAGGCTGGCCGTTGACGCTTCTAGTGATAAGAAACTATTCCTTGGTCGTCACTAAAATGGCTGTGAGATACTGCAGAGGCTATTTACGCTGATCGAGTTGATTGCGTAAAGTGGCAATTTCTTCGATCATTTGCTGCTGATTTTGTTCCATGCGCTCAAGTGCTTGTTCTAGCTTGGTATTGATTTCCGCTTTATGCGCTGCTTGAGCCTCTTGTGCTTCGTTACGTTCTTGCTCATCTGGTGCGACGAAAACAGATGCCATATAACCAGATATCACCCCGAAAAAGCTGACACCACTAATGATCACTAATCCACCAATGATATGTCCTACAGTACTGACGGGATAGAAGTCACCGTAACCGACGGTTGATATGGTCACTAATGCCCACCAAATGGCTTGCTCTGCTGTTTGGATATTTGCGCTAGGCTCTGTGCTTTCTACCAATAAAATAAGTACAGATGCCGTGGCTAAAATTAATACCATCGCCACCAGTAAACTGGCTAATGTAGATTGTTTTCGCTGACGTAATAACGGGATTAATAATGACCGGCTCATGCGGATTAATCGAATAACCCTTAATATTTGGAATATACGGGCGATACGCAGTGCTTCAATGGCCGGAATGCTGGCAACAAAGTCTATCCAATGGTGCCTAAAGTAAAAGGCTTTATTACGTGCTTTGAATAAACCATGGAAAAACTTGGTCATAAAAATAATGCAGATAGTCGTGTCGATATACAGCAACACTTTGTTGGTTTCAGCATCTAATTTACCAAACGTAATGGTGAGTACAATCACCACGGAGACCAATGATAACACCATCATTGCGAGTTCAAATGGGCTTGGACCATCGACATTTTTGATCGACCAACGTTTAGATTCGAGCATATATTAAGTCCGCTTACATTCGTTCGCCGAGAGGCTTTGGTAAGATATTGAGTTTATCATAACAAAAAACGCACAAGACAAGTGTCTAGTGCGTTGTTTTTAGTTGATGTACTGTGCTGACAAAGGTGTTTATTTTGACGATTTAGTATCTACGAAGTGAACCAAATCATCTAATACGCGCTTTTTGATTTCCAGCTGCGACTCTGATTCTAAGCCGTATTTCTGGGCTAAAATAACATAATCTTCAGCATTTAATGACACAGTTAAACGAGGGCGCTTAGGACGTTTGGATACAGATAGTCCAAGTATGGTCCTGATTTGGTCTGAAGGACTTACGCCTTTGTCTAAGGCTTCTTTTCGGATTGAGTATTGAAACTTCTCATCCAGATCAAAAGCCACTTGGGTTGCTTTTGCTGCTTGTTGGTTTTTAAGCCACTTATCTGGTAACGGTTTGCCTGAACTCATTAGAAAATCGTCTCCTACCTGTATCAGCTTGCTGGCCAGTACTCTCTAATATCGGTCAGTGGGCGATATAAAGTCAACATCACTTCAGTGTCTCCACTTTCGTAAACTTCAACATCAAGTGCGTGAGTATCATCCGAATTGGCTAAACTGTAACCTTCAAAACCTTCACCGCGAGTATCATCGTCGTTTTGAGGCGGCTTTAGATCGCGATAATCTTGACGGTGGAAGTAACCAAAAGCTGCAAATTCAACTTGATGATATTCATCACTGAGCCATTTATCGAACTCAGCCGCTAACTCGGCTGGAAGCGCCTGCAATGTCAGCGTTGCTTTGCCTGGTTCTTCAAATATTTCAGCAAATGCATCAAGATCAAACAATTGTTCAACCACAGCGCGATTGATTTTCATTGAAATACTTAAGTAAGATTCGTCTTCTTGCACGTAGGATAAATAGATTGCGGTGCCGCTATGGCCACGTAATAAGAATTCACAAAGCTGCGAGCGTTGGTATTCATAGGTATGAATAGCTTCAACCTTAAGCTGTTGCCCACGCAATTGCGTAGGCAAAGCAAAACTGTCATCAAAGGTGATCATATCACCCTTGAGCAGTTTATTAGGATGGTCAAGCTGACGCTTCGGGGCTTCTTTTTTGCCGAATAGGCCGCTAAGAAATCCCATAATAGCTTAACCTTTACGTGCTTTAATGCGATCTAGCACAGCATTAGCATTCGATTTTTGCTCGCCAATACCTGCTTCAGCTAACTTGGCATGTAATGACTTATCGCTATTCTCTTCTGCTAATGTTTCTGACGCTTTTAGGCGGTCATCAAACTGCTGTTGACGTGCTTTAATGCGCTCTAGTGAATCTTTAGCGTTAAGCAGTTTTGAATTGCTTGATGCAAATGAGTCTGTGATAGTCGCAGTGGCTTTTTGCACGCTTTCAGTGGTTTTAACCATAGTAAGTTGACGTTGATAATCATTTAATTGACGCTCAGTCTTCTTCACTAAATCTTTTAAACGCACTGCATGTGAGCTAAAGCTGTCATTGGCAGTTTGTTGTTCAGCTAATTCTTCGTCTAGCTGAGCAATCTTTTCAGCAATTTCAATCGCTAAAGCTTCATTACCTTTATCTAACGCTTGGGTTACATAACCTTCGTGCTCAACAACGCTACGCTTTAGGCGATCAATTTCGCGGCTTGCCTGCATTTCTTTGGCCATCACGTCAGTTAATTCACGTTTAGCGCGGGTTAAATGTTTTTCTGCATCACGAATTTCTTGTTCAAAAATTCGGGTTGAGTTTGCGTCAACGATATTTTGGCCAACTTCAGTTGCACCACCACGAAACGCTGTAAGAATCTTGTTTAGAATGCCCATAATTGGCTCCTTAAATTAAAAATTCGACGAGTTCGTCGATGACTTCCAGACAGTTGTCTGACAGTACTGCTAATTCTTGTTCAATTTCTTCCATGCTTGATTGCACAGACAATGCACCGTAAACCACATATTTATCATCGATTTTGGCAAACGATGATAATGGCATTGGAATGTTGAGCTCTAACATGGTCTCAAACATTTCAGCGCGGCGAGCCTGGTTTACTTCGTTTTCGCCCCACAAATAACTGATACACAATATTTGGTTGTCAGTTACTGATACAAACACCGGAATTTCTTCTCGGCCGACAATATTGACTTGTAACACTTCAACATCACCGTCAATTGGATAACAATCAAACTGAAAACCGGTTTTGCTTTGATCGCACAGTCCGTTTAGGTGACCTGCAATAGTATGGATGTTCATATTCGTCCTTAATTGACATATTATGTCTGTGAGTAAAGATAGCATCTAGACATAATATGTCAAGCGCTATCTGATCCAATTAAAAAAGATTAATTACTTCGTTTTCTGACCAAGCCGCTAAATGGTAGTGATACAGCTGTAGTGAGCCAATTTCATTGACTTTAATGTTGTCTATATCGCTATAGAAATGCTTTGGAAACTCAAATGAAGCGTGGATAAGCCCTGGGGTAAGCCACTCTTCTGGTACCGGAATTTCATCTATTGCAGCCAATCGTTGCTGCGGGTTTTTACCCATTTTACTGCCAATGCTCCAGCCCCATTCACCAAAGCTAGGGACATTATGGTGATACTGCTTTACATTAAATCCAGCCGCAGTCAGTGTTTTTCCGACCGACATAAATGCTTTTTGGGCATGGTAAGGTGAGGTTGATTGCACCGTGATCACGCCATCAGCGCTGAGTAACTCGTTGAGCTTGCGATAAAATAAATCTGAATAAAGTTTATTTAAGTCTGGATGACTTGGGTCGGGTAAGTCAACAATGATGGCATCAAACATTTTGCCATTTTGAATTAGCTTATCGACACCGTTAAACGCGTCGTCGACCATAAGCGTTAAGCGAGGATCGTTTAAGGCATCGCCGTTTAACGTCAGTAATGCATCTCTTAAGTGCTCAGGCATATCTGCCGGAGGCGATTTAAACAGTGCCAGCAAGTCTTTATCTAAATCCATCAAGGTAACGGCTTTTGGTTGCCATTTGAGCACTTGTTTTAGCCCCAAACCATCACCACCGCCAATAATTAACACGTTATCGTGACGTGCGCTGGCAGCTAATGTTGGATGAACTAAGAAGCTGTGATAAATATGCTCGTCGCTGCTCGAAAATTGCAGACGACCATTAATGTATAAATTATAAACTGGAGGCAATTCGCCACCGCGCAAACGTTCAGTAAAGTTGAGCTGCTGGAACCGTGTTGCTTTAGCGTAAACCACATGATCTTTATATAATAGATTATTAAAATGCTGTTCCCAGCTAGGGCCTTTAACCGCGAGTAAGCCAATCACAACGCTGGCAATAATGTGGCCTACTAGCAACCACTTAGCATGACGGATCTGTGCCCAAAATCGCCAAATAAATACTAGCCCAGCGAGTAAATTGACACTGGCGGTTAATGCCGCTGCTAATTGAATATCAATCGACAACATAAAACCAACCCAGATAGCGGCGCCGATACCAGCACCAATGTAATCGGCACCATATATGGTGCCGGCATTATGCAGTAAGTGTGCTTCAGATAAAGATTGCCGAACTCGAGCAATAAGTGGGATCTCCATGCCAATCATTAACCCAAGCAATACTCCCCACACATAAGGTAAGAATTCACTAAGGGTTTGCAGGCTGGCAATAAAGCCACCATTGGGTAAATGATCGGGCGGCAAGCCCAATGTATTGGCGATAGTTAATGGAAGTTGTTGACCAAATCCGATCACTGCAGCGGTAACGATAATGGCAAATGAGCCACACAGTGCCACGGTTAATTCGAGCATGGCAAAGCCTGTAAACGCGCATTTTATTTTACGGGCAGCAAATGCGCCCACACCCATAGACACAATCATTAACCCAATCATGGTGTAAATGGCAGCTTCTAGTGCGCCGAGAATTCGACCGGCATAGTGTGACAGTAAATATTCATAGATAAGGCCACATCCCGCCAGCGAAGCCATGATGCCGAGTAATAAGGCATCATCAAACTTCGATACTTGACGGGATGATAGAGGACTTTGCTGCGAGTCCCCCGGTGTTGTATTGGTGGGAAGTTCATCGAGCAAAGGTGTTGTCATAAATTAAGCCATTAACGCCGTAAGAATAAGAGCAACGGCAATACTAATCGCCATTTCAACGGCTGCAATACCTATGTTGTGTTGTTTTTCGACTTCCTCAGCAAGATTAATTCCGGCTAACACCAGTTTTTTCACTAAGGCGATCAGCAGCGATAATACCACTAGCATTATCAATGAGAATACACACCAACCGATAATGTTGGTTACATAGGCCGTTGGGTCATAAACAATAAAATGGCTTGCCGCATTGAAGCTTAACGCCATGGCTATCATGTAGCCGCTATGGCGCAATGCTAATGCCGTTTGACCTTGAGTTAAGGCTTGCTGCATTGAGGCATCTTGATTACGTTTAGCGTAACGTTTTTCACGTAATCGAGTGAGTATCACTAACATCAGTTGTGAGATCAAAAAGGCACTAAAAATAGCAATGAAGGTATCTAAAGTAATGTCTTCGGCCCACATTAAGACCGCGCGAATGATAATTGCTGTAGCAATAGCGGCAGCGGCATCAACCACGGCAACAGACACATTACCTTTAAGAATTTCAGCGTTTTTAGCAAATTCATTTAAGGCGATTTTATCATGCAAAAAACGACCTAATTTAATCAATACTAAGCCAAACAAGCCGTAAGCGGACATGCCAATAGCTTCGGTTAAATAAGACGGTGCAGCCTCGCCGGTAATGGCGCCTGTAAGCACAATACCTAATGCAGCAATTGCACCAGCGGTACTGATACCAAATGCAAAATTGTCACGTTCTGCTAGCTCTGCACTGCTGTTGACTTTAATACTCCAACCTTGCAAATAACGCATTAGCGCCAGTAAAACGATGGCGATGGTTAAATCAATGGCTAAAATAATCGCCAAATGTTGAGTTAAACCATATTCTTGAAAAAATGTCATGGTGAGTCCTTACCTATTTTCCACGGCTAACACCGCGACTAGTGCGGCTGCTTGAGTTACGGAAACTGCTGTCTTTTGAATAGCTCGAACGGAATTTACGACTCGCGCTCTGAGTGGTACTACTGGCTTTAGGTGCGCTAGCACTTTGACGCGACAAGCTTGTAGAACCTGTTCGAGTTTTTGCATAAGGGCTGTCGAATCGCTTCCCTTGGCTGTTAAAACGTTTCTTGGTTTGTTCAAAGGTTTTGGCTTGTGATGTCGCTTGTTTAGGTGAGGTATAACGGTAACGTCCTACATCATTATAATAGCTGTAACCACGATTTCCCGACCAACGGTCGTAACCTATTGGGCGAGTGAAGTTAGAAAACATCGCATACATGCCATACCAAGCCCAAATCGACGTGCCACTAGAATTGTTTTGCCAGCTACCATAAGCCGGGTTACCCACAAGCTGACTGCCTGCACCGCTACCGTCGGTCCCATTAGCAAGCGCTTCAGCTTCACGACTGATCGCATTCACTCTGGCGAGTTGCCCTTTAGACATATCGGCAACAACATTGACTGGGTCGGACAGCATATCGTTATACAAGCTGGTGTCAGCGGCTTGATAAATATTCTGTGCTTCAGCTAACTGTTGGTCTAAATCAATAAAATTAGCGCTGTCGTTTAAGTCTTTGTAACGACGCGTTAATGACTTAAACATTGGTCCTTCAGTGCTGGCATCTTTAGCCAATTCTTCGAGTAATGGGGTTAAGTCGGATTGACGCTGAGCGAGAACTCGAGTGTATTGTTTGAGTAACGTCGCATTGCGTAACTGATTGTTGTCGAGCGAACTAGCCAACAGATCAAGTCGTTGTTGGGTCAGTTGCTGGTACTTAGCAATTTGTTCCGGTCTATCGTCACCGCAACCGCCAAGGGCTAGCATGACAAACAATACCGTTATCAATGTGAGTACACGGGGGAGGTGACCTACCATGTTTTCTCCAAAATGTAGATTTTTCATGTGCTAATTCAATATGACACAGGTTATAGTAATCTTAGTGTCAATGATATTAATCTGATCATTTGACTGACTGATAGATATACCATTCACGACATAATATGTCCAATGTTCATTTTCTTTAGGGGTCATTATTGCCATGCAAAACCAAGGTAACAAAGTATTATCTGCAGCGATGTTAGACAGCGCAGATCGTTACTGGTTAAGACTCTGTGACGTTTGGCCGGAAGCTAAAACAGTACTGACAGCCATACAACAGCAAGAGTTAACGGCCGTGTTTGGGTTAAGTGACTATATGGGTGAGCAGCTTTGTCGTCATCCAGAATGGATTGTGCAGTTATTTGATGGCCTATTAGATGATGTAGTGCGCAGTGAGTTTGATGCGCAGTTACATTCGCTGATAGCGGACTTAACACAAGAAGAGCAGGTTAAGTCTGCCTTACGTCGTTATCGTAATCTGCAAATGGTGCGCTTAGCATGGCGTGACTTCTTAAATTACACCCCAGTAGAAGAATCACTTCTCGACTTATCTGCACTGGCTGAAGCATTGGTGATTGCTGGGCGAGATTGGCTGTATCAAGAGATGTGTCAGCAATACGGTACGCCAACAAGTGCTGAAGGTAATCCACAACCGTTGCTGATTTTAGGCATGGGTAAACTGGGTGGCCGTGAACTTAACTTTTCATCAGACATCGACTTAATTTTTACCTTTCCAGAACATGGTGAGACCGTTGGTGGTCGACGCACTCAGGCAAATCAGCAATTTTTCATCCGTATGGGTCAACGCTTGGTGAATTTACTCGACCAAGTCACCGTTGATGGATTTGTGTTCCGTGTCGACATGCGTTTACGACCTTATGGTGAAAGTGGTCCTTTAGTGGTCAGTTTTAGTGGTTTAGAAGACTATTACCAAGAACAAGGCCGTGATTGGGAACGTTATGCCATGGTCAAAGCGCGAGTACTTGGACCTTGGTCTGGCTATTGCGATGAGTTGCATGATTTACTGCGACCTTTTGTTTATCGTCGCTATATTGATTTTTCTGCGATTGAATCATTGCGTAAAATGAAGCAACTTATTGCCCAAGAAGTCAGGCGTCGACAATTAACCGACAATATTAAACTCGGTGCCGGCGGGATCCGTGAAGTCGAATTCGTGGTGCAGAGTTTTCAGTTGATACGTGGTGGACGCGAACCTGCATTGCGTCAGCAAAGTCTATTTGGTGCTATTGATACCTTATACAGCTTAGGGCAGTTGGAATACTTAGCCGTTGATGAGCTTAAACACAGTTATATTATATTGCGCCGAGTGGAAAACTTGTTGCAAGCCATTGACGATAAACAAACGCAAACTCTGCCTAATAATGAGCTCGATTGGCAGCGTTTATGTTATCCGCTAGACATGGCTGATGAAGTCGAACTTCGTCAAAAAATTAATCAAGCAATGGTCACTATTCATGGCCATTTCAATGCCACGGTCGGTGGTACTGATAGTCATGAACATAATGACCATTGGACTGCTTTATTTTGGAATGTGCAGCAAGATGAACATGCCAATGCATTGCTGCAAGAGCAACAAGTCGATGATGCAGAATTATGGCAGCTGCTGAGTGAGTGGCGTCAAACTGTGTCTAAACGTTCTATCGGACCGCGAGGGCGTGAGACTTTAGACAAGTTAATGCCTAAGTTGCTTGAAGAGTTAGTGACTCAAACTAAACCGAGCCAAGCGTTTAAACCGGTAGCCAAAGTGCTGGATAAAATTTTAACCCGTACCACCTATCTAGAGCTTTTATGTGAAAACCCAGGTGCTAGACAACAATTAGTGAGTTTGTGTTGTGCAAGCCCTTGGATTGCCCGCGAGCTGGCTAATTTTCCAATGCTGCTCGATGAGTTGATTGATCCGTCGCAATTGTATGACATTACCTCGATTGATGATTACCCGAGCGAATTACGCCAGTATTTGTTGCGTGTACCCGAAGATGACATGGAACAGCAAATGGAAGCGTTGCGGCAGTTTAAACTGTCTCAGCAGCTGAAGATTGCGGCCGCTGATGTTACTGGGGTATTACCGGTTATGCAGGTTAGCGATCATTTAACCTTTTTAGCTGAAGCCATTATTGAACAAGTGGTGTTACAAGCTTGGCATCAGGTGGCATCTCGCCATGGCATACCGGCAGAAACGAGTCCAAGTAACATGGGATTTGCCGTCATTGGATACGGTAAGTTAGGTGGGATTGAACTGGGTTACGGTTCTGATTTAGATTTGGTTTTTTTACACGGCCACACAGGTTCGGGTACCACCGATGGTAAGCGTCCTATTGATAATGGCCATTTCTACCTGAAGTTAGCTCAGCGTATTGTGCATTTATTTGCTACCCGCACAACATCCGGTGAGTTATATGAAGTAGACATGCGTTTACGTCCGTCTGGTGCTTCTGGTTTATTGGTGAGTGAGATTGAGCATTTTGGTGCCTATTTACAACAAGAAGCATGGACCTGGGAGCATCAAGCATTAGTGCGGTCACGTTTTGTGTTTGGTGATTATTCGCTTGCAGGTCGTTTTAGTGATTTACGCGCGCAAGTATTGCAAATAGAGCGTGATAAACAGGTATTGGCTAAAGCCGTCAAAGACATGCGCATAAAAATGCGCGAGCATTTGTTGCAAGTGGAACCAGGGCAATTTGATCTAAAACAGAGTGCTGGTGGTATTGCCGATATAGAGTTTATTGCTCAATACTTAGTGCTAGCGAATGCTCATCAATATCATGAATTAACTATTTGGTCTGATAATGTACGCATTTTTGAAGTGTTGGCGGAGCTGGAGTTATTGCCTATCATGCAAGCCCAGCATTTAACCCAAACCTATTGCTGGCTGCGTGACGAGAATCATGAACTGACATTACAACAGTTGCCTGGCAAATTACCCACACAAAGTGTGCAGCAAAAAACGGACAGTGTAATTGAAATTTATAATGAAATTTTAGCGATTTAAACATTAATAAAAAGAGCATAGGTTGATATTTAGTCACTTAACTGCTTTGATTATAGGACTATTATTTTGATTAAGTAGGTTGTTTAATGCTGCTGGCACCGATACCTGACAATGAATACACTCGACTCGAAACACTTCGAGGGCTGAACGTACTCGACACGATCGCTGAAGAGCGTTTTGATCGTATCACTCGGTTGGCTAAACGATTGTTTTCAGTATCGATTAGTGTGGTGAGTTTAATCGACTCCGAGCGCCAATGGTTCAAGTCTGTGCAGGGGTTGGATATATGTGAAACACGGCGTGATATTTCATTCTGTGGCCATGCTATTAATCAACAACATGTATTAGTTGTGCCAGATGCGCTAAAAGATGAACGTTTTGCCGATAACCCTCTTGTGTTGGCGGCACCTAATATTCGATTTTATGCCGGCTATCCGTTAACTATGCCCAATGGTGTGAGGGTCGGCACTTTGTGCATTATTGATGACAAGCCGAGATCCTTCTCTAAAGATGATGAAGCTGCTTTAGAAGACTTGGGTAAAATTGTCGCAGAAGAGCTACTGTCGATACAGCAAAATACCTTAGATGCGCTAACCGGTATTTCTAATCGTCGCGGCTTTGAATTACTTGCTCATAAAGCGATTGCTTACGGTGATAGGCTTGGTTTTGAAACGTGTTTAATTTTCTTTGATTTAGATTATTTTAAAGCAATTAACGACCAGTTTGGCCATGAAGAAGGTGATACTGCCTTGAAGACTTTTGCTGGCTTATTGATCGACAGCTTTCGCGAATCGGATATTATTGCACGCTTTGCTGGTGATGAATTTGTGGTCATGCTGAGCCAAAGTGATGAAGTCAGCGTTAATAGTGTATTACAACGTTTTCAACAGTGCATTAATCAACATAATTTGCACAGCGGTAAACCATACCATTTAACGTACAGTAAGGGCGTAGTACATCGACAAGCCAGGCAGTCATTATCGTTAAATGATTATTTGGCAAAGGTTGATAAAGCCATGTTTGTCGATAAAGAAAAACATCACCAGAGAACTCAAACTGATGTGAAATAGCAATGATTCGGCTGATGATATTGGTTTACTTATCATCCATATGAAACTTACTCAATAAGCAATATGAACGCTGAGCTGCTGCAGATAATACACTTGCCGCAACCATTATTCATTTACACATCCGTCGCGAATTAAATCAACGCTAACAACCATCGTTGACAATAGCCGTTAACCGCAACCGTTAACAACAGCCGTTAACATCGATTTACCAGCACGGTTATAAGTGTCTTAATGTTCAACTAAGTATCTGTTCTATCCACATTTGATAGATAGGTAAGCCAATTAATACGTTTATCGGGAAGGTTATTCCCAGTGATGCCAACATCGCTAAACCAATATTAGCATCTGGTATTGCAGCCTTAATTGCAGCCGGTGCTGCAATGTAAGACGCACTCGCGCTAAGGCCAGCAAGCACCAATATACTGCCAGATGGTAAATCAAGTAACACCCCTAAGCCGATACCCGCCCAAGCTAGAACAAATGGAATTACCGCAGCAAATACCAATAAGCGCCATTGTTTGTAAGGGATGGGAAAGCATACTTTGGCGGTACTAATCCCCATTTCTAATAAGAACAGCGCTAATAACGTTTTAAAACCACCCAATAACATTGGTGTGAGCGGTGCCATGCCACTAGTGCCATATATCCAGCCTATGATCACTCCTCCACAAAGCAATACGACTCCGCGGCTTGTCAGTGCTTCGTGCAATACGCTACCAGCCGAAGAGTGCTTGCTATCACCAGCTACCTTCGCTTGTAGGTAGCGGTGTAGCCATAGCATGATAATAATCGCAGGCAATTCGAGGAGTACTAGATATAGCGTGGTTTCAGGTCGTAAAGGCCACTGAGATTGATCGACCATAGTCATCACCACAGCAAATGTTCCCGCACTCACTGAGCCGTAATGGGCTGCAATACTAATGGCTTCTTTTTGCGGTAATTGAATTAATTTTCGCAGTAGAGGATAAAGACTAAGCGGGATAATGAACCCAAGGGCAATAACAGACAGTAATTCGGAGATCGCTAAATTGGCTGTTTCACCATGCAGTGCCATGCCACCTTTTAGTCCTAGGGTCAGCATAAGCAAGATCGATAGAGTTTCGTAGGTTGCTTTAGGGACTTTTAAATCAGACTTTATTAACCCGGCAAGCAAACCGAGGGCAAAAAAGGCAATCACAATATCAGGCATGGTATAGGTTCTGTCTGTTATAAAGTATCGCGATTCTGCCTTGTTGTGCTAACAAAGGGAAATGTTTTCAGCGAAAAAATACTGCCGAAGTCGACTGACCGACTCAGGGTTGATTTATTGTTTTGTGCTTTGCTGATCTATTATGTTGTTCTTCGCTGATCTATTAAGTGCAATTGGCGTATAGTATCTTTGAATGACAATGCAAAACATTAATAGCAGAGCATTATATGAAAAATGAAATTGATATTCACCGCGCATTGAAAGTGTTTAACAAAGTTACGCAATATGGTGAAAAACGGGCGCTTGAAGACGGTCATCATGGTCATGATTATTGGTTATGCGGTATTAGTGCGCAAACGGATCACGATGGTTATACCATTACCTTAGCTGATGCTCAGGTTAGCTTGACGGTATTTTTTCACAATAAGTATCAATTCGATTATCCAACCAATGATGCTCTTGACAACTTTTTACGTCGATTTAGTGACGTTGAAAACTATCAAGCAGCATAAGCTACATCACAGAGTGGCCTGTTAAGCACTTTATTTCAGTACTGCAGGCCTATTTACGCCCATTGTTGCATTTCAATCAGGCGACTATAAGTGCGTCTGAATTCAAATTGTAATGCCCCGTCGACATATAAATCTTCTAAGTTGCAGTCGCTATTGAGGATTAACATCACTTTTTGATCGTACAATTCGTCCACTAAGCTGATAAAACGTCGAGCCGGATCGTCTTCACTGGCATATGCCAGTTGTCGCTCGCCAGTGGTGGTTGCTAGTGCGCCATCTTCAGTGCCGCGAGCTTTAATCCAACTGCGTACTTCACCGCCTAATCTAGGCACATTGCTGAGTAATACATGGCTAAATTGTCCGGCTAATTCAATGTAATCCAATGCCGAGCGCGGCCCTTGGCACAACGCTGAAAATTCAAACCAGGCAAGTTGTCCATATTGAGCCTCAATGGCAATAGCGCGCTGACAAATTTCAATTGAGTCAGGTGTATTTGCTATGCTGGCATCAGCTTGTGGGTATTGTTGACACAAAAGTGTAAACATCGCTTGAGGGGTTATTGTCGACGGTAATGTTAACCAGTGGGCAGATGTTGTTGACGTTGCGGCGCGAGAGTGTAAGCGATGATCGATTTTACCGTCTAAATGAATCGATTGGGTATATTGCAAGAGCAGATCGATAGTGGGCAAAAAACGATCGCGCTGTAAACCATTTTTATACAAGTCAATAATCGGTACATTTGAGGTTGCGACTAAGGTGACGCCTGATTGAAATAAGGTTTCAAATAATCGACCGAGTAAAATAGCATCACCGATGTCTGCAACAAAAAACTCGTCAAAACAAATAACAGAATATTTAGTCGCAATCTGCTTAGCAATGTAAGTTAATGGATCTCTTATCCCCGATGTTTGATTTAATTGCTGGTGGATCATGGCCATAAAACGATGAAAGTGCAGGCGTAATATGGTTTTATCTGCTTGAGGCTTTGAGTTAGGGATATTTTGATCGCACAGACTCAGGCTACACAAGCTTTAATAGAACAGATCCATCAAAAAGGTTTTCCCTCGGCCGACATCGCCCCATAAATATAAGCCACGACTATTTTGACTAACCGATAGGCATTGTTGATAAAGCATATCTAGCGCGAGTATGGCTTGCTGCTGCGCAGGATCATCAACAATATTTTGCTGAAGACGTTGTTGGTAAGCTTGTAATGGCGACATAGCACTTAGGGTAAATTGTTGATCTGGGTAGTATACCATTAACGACTTACTTTATTATGAAGTGTATTTCCTTTAAGCTCTGGTGATAAAAATAACAATCGATTAACCAAAAGTATTAACCTAGAGTACTACCCCTAACAAGGACCCAAAATGAATAATAAAAATAAGGGCATGACCTATATTGGTGTCGATATGGCGTTGGAAGGTGATATGCACCTCCAGGGTCCTGCAATGATAGCGGGCCAAACTAAGGGTAAAATCAGTTCAACCGATCAAATAAAAATTGAGCCTAGTGGTGTTGTTGAAGGTGAAGTTTTTTGCCAAGAGCTGCGAGTGTCTGGTTTATTTAAAGGTAAATTACATTGTAATAAACTCATTATTGTCAGTTCAGGTATTGTTGAAGGTGAGGTGTCGAGCCATCAAATGGAGATTTATGATGGCGGTCAATTTATCGGCATGCGCACTAAAGGGCCTGAATCGTCGGGGTTACCTCAAGTTGATAGCGAGCGTTTAGCCAGTCAAGGGAAAACGTCTTCAATGTCGGATAACAAAACGCCAATTTCTAGGGGTAAACTTAGCTTGGTGGCGGCAGCTGCTATTGTGATTATTACCGCTATGATTATGCAGCCGACAATCAGCTCTGCGTTAAATCGCACTCAAGCAGCATCTACTGACATGAATCAAGCAAATACCCAGCAATATCCGTTTGCAGAATCGAGCGTGACAGAAGAAAATGCCGCCGCGTTACTGCAAGAAATGGATCAACAGACTTCATTTGCTGAACAAGCCGAGGAGCTAATTAATGCTGGTCAGAGTGATATTAACGTTGCGATGGAAGACTTACATGCATTAGCACAAACCAGTGAAGCATTGGGGGATAGCCAGAATGTGAGTGATAGCGATAATATTGAGCAGAATGGGTCGACGATAACTACACCCGATAAGTAACCAGATTTCTTATTTCGATTTCAGAATAACTATCAAGCTAATATAAAAAATGGCTTTGTTAATCACAGTGTTTACTGAATTAACAAAGCCATTTTTTGTTATGTTTGCATAAATCCAAACATCTTTATGTCTTATGGATTAATGCTCATGGATTAATCCGAGTTGGCATTCCAGTACGTTGCTCAAGTAATCGCTTTAATGTAAATGAGTCAGTATCTGGATGAGCAACAAAGCGAGTCATGGCTTTATCGAATGATAGTGCTACTGGCTCTAAAGAATCAAATTCAGCTTGAGTACGTGATAGTGGCTCATGCACTTCTAAGTAGCGGTTACCATCAGGTTCTTCCGTGGCTTTAATCGGTTGGTTAATAAATTCAACACGAGTACCAACGGGGACGGTATTAAATAAATGCTCAATGTCCTCATTGCGTAAACGCACACAGCCAGAGCTTACTCGTAAACCAATACCAAAGGTTGCGTTAGTACCATGAATCGCATACAGGTTGCCTATATAAAGGGCAAATAAACCCATCGGGTTATCAGCACCTGCTGGCCATACTGCTGGTAATGTTATCCCTTTTGCAGCGTATGATTTACGTATATTAGCTGTCGGTGTCCAAGTTGGGTTAGCGCGTTTACGTTGTATTGTAGTCACCCATTTTTCAGGGGTATCTTTACCAATTTGGCCAATACCAATAGGCAATACTTCAACGATATTTTTACCCTTCGGATAATAATACAAACGCATCTCGGCAGAGTTAATGACCATGCCTTCTTTTTTTGTGTCGGGTAGGATCAGCTGATGTGGGATCAGTAACGTAGTACCCGGTTTAGGTAAGAATGGATCAACATCTGGGTTAGCTTCTAATAAATTAGTGAGTCCTAGCTGAAACTGTGAGGCCACTTGCTCTAAAGTTATCTTCCCTTCAGGAATAACATAGTATTGATTTTGACCGACTAAATTACTGCCTTCAGCAGGTAGACGATATTCAACTGCAGCACTCGAAAAACTTAACACAATGGCTGTCGCAGCAAGTAAAGTAGAGCGTAACGAATTTATCATAAGGATTATATCATTCCAAAACAGGCGTCATATTAGTCAGACTACAATATCTTGCTAAGTTTGACTATTTAGTACAAATAATTAGTACAGATCATTTGTATAGATGGTTAGGGCGCATCGTCACTTATTACGGCTAATATTTCAACTGATTTTTTTCACTTTGTTTATTTTAATCCTAAGCGTTTAGCTAGCCTATGTAAGTTACCCGAGTCGATTTGCAATTGGCGTGCGGTTGCAGCCCAATTACTCCCTTGTTGACTATATATCTGTTGGATAAATTGGTTTTGAAACTGGTCTGTTGCATCGCGTAAGCTTGTTTGTGGTAAAGATGTTACCGGCTGTTTAAGCAGAATATTTTTGTTTGAATGTATAGCAGTGGACGATGGCTGTGCAAATTCAAAATGACTATTTCTAATGATGCATATACCGTCTTTTTGGCTTTGTGATTTGGCTAGTACCGCAGCTCGATGGATGGCATGCTCAAGTTCTCTAATGTTACCAGGCCAATCATATTGCTCGAGTAATTGTAGTGATGAAGGCTCTAACCCCAAATGGGCTAAGTGTAATTGTTGTCGATAGCGCTCAATAAAGAATCCTGCTAACAAATGGATATCTTGTTGACGTTCTCTTAGCGGCGGGACCATAACCGGGAACACGCTTAAACGATGATATAAATCAGATCTAAATCGTCCGGCTAATACTTCGCTTTTAAGATCTTTATTCGTTGCAGCAATAATACGAACATCCACTTTTAAGCTACGATCATCACCGACTTTTTGTAAATCCCCGTATTGCAGTACTCGCAACAATTTAGCTTGTAAATTAAGTGCTAATTCGCCAATTTCATCTAAAAATAAGGTGCCTTTATCGGCCATTTCAAATTTGCCGCTACGATGGCTAATTGCGCCTGTAAAGGCCCCTTTGACATGACCGAAGAGTTCGCTTTCGGCAACGGATTCAGCCAGCGCGGCACAATTTAAATATACTAGCGGCTTATTGGCTCGCACAGAGTTTTGGTGGATGGCTTTAGCTATTAGTTCTTTACCGGTTCCGGTCTCTCCTAAAATCAATACATTGAGCTCTGTTGCTGCGACGACATTGACTTCATTAAGCAGAGATAGAAGGTTATCCGCTTGACCGATGATTTCAGTTTCTTCGTGCAGTTGCCCTGATGGCTTAGTATCCGGAATCGTAAAATTGTTGGCTTGTTTTTCGAGTTTATCTATCAGTAATGCATTGTTTAAAGAAACTGCAGCAATAGCACTAAAACTGCGTAAATCATTATTGGTGAATTGATCAAATTTGTTTGGGTCGAGTGCATCGATGGTGAGTGCGCCAATGAGTTGCTCGTTGGCGAATAACGGTAAGCCGATACAGGCATGCACTTTTAAGTCACCGTCGACATTGGGGATTAAGCCATCGTAAGGATCCGCAAGCTCGCTATCGGAAGGGAAACGGACAATATCTCCTGCTCGGGCAATGGCTTCAAGCCTAGGATGTTCGTTTAAAATAAAGCGCCGTCCAAGTACGTCAGCACTTAACCCATCAATTGCTAAAGGGGTAAATTGATGACCTTGGAATGATAATAGCGCAGCAGCATCGCAATCGAGCGTTTCTCTTACCGTGGTTAATAAACGTGAGAAACGATCTCGATTAGATAAGTTAGCGGTAATATCAAGTGCGATACGGGTTAAGTCTGCTTGACTCAATGCCATGTCAAACTCCAGTTAACAACAAGTTGATGTCATTATGACAAGTGTGAATATAACAACAAGGGCAAAAGCCAAATTGCAGATAAAAAAGGGGCCATAAAGGCCCCTGATGATGTTTATTAAAGTCCGTTTATCAATGCATTACTTAGTTAATCGTTAATGCACCAGCTTGCTTCGCTTTAGCGCCTTTACTGACGATGGCCTTCTTAATAAGGTCAAATAAGAACGCCGCCATTAATAATCCACCAATACTGAAGATAATGTCGCCGAACATTCTCATCCATACGAGGTTTTCAACTAAGTCGCTATGGATAACAGCAGGTGAGCGGGCATACCAGTAACCGTGATCGATAGCAGCAAAGAACTGCACAATACCCACTGGCAATAGCGACATAAACACCATAGCGGCTAAACCTATGTTTAAGGTCCAAAATGCGCCTTTAAGGTATTTGTGGTTCCATTGCATATTGCCTGTTAATCCGCGTAAACAGAATAACATCAACCCTATACCTAGCATGCCATACACGCCCATAAATGCCGCATGAGCATGGGTTGCAGTGGTGTTTAAGCCCTGGATAAAGTACAGCGAAATAGGTGGATTAATTAAGAAACCTAATACACCAGCACCTATTAAGTTCCAGAACGAGGTCGCCACAAAGAACATAATCGCCCAGTGATAACGCTCCATCCAAGGGCTGGCTTTACGTAAACGATAGGTTTCCATCGCTTCAAAACCAATTAATGCTAACGGCACAACTTCAAGTGCTGAGAATATCGCTCCCCAAGCAATGACTGATGTTTGAGTACCGGTAAAGTATAAGTGATGTAAGGTACCGATTAGGCCACCGGTTAAAAATACCACAGTTGAGAACAATACTGCACCATTGGCACTTCGAGCGCGGATAAGCCCTAAGCGAACTAACATTAATGCAATTACAGATGTCGCAAATGTTTCAAAGAAGCCTTCAACCCATAAGTGGACCACCCACCAACGCCAGTATTCCGCAATCGCTAGGTTAGAGTGTTTGCCCATAAACAAGCCAGCACCATAAAATAAGCCAATGGCGACACAAGAAGCGTATAGCACCCAAATAACCGGTTGCATGTCGTTGCTGACTTTTAACGCTGGGCGCATTGAAGCAGTGACTAACGCTAACCAAATTAATAAACCTGCCAGCAGTAATACTTGCCATACACGGCCTAAATCGATGTATTCATACCCTTGATGACCAAACAAGAAGTTCATGTCCAGATCAAAATACTGCTGAACACCCAACCACTCACCGGCCATAGAACCAAGGACGATAATAACTAACGCGCCCCAAAGAATGTTTACCCCTAGGCGTTGATACTTCGGCTCGTAACCTGAGAGTGCCGGGGCAATGTATAAGCCAGTGCCTAACCAGGCTGTGGCTATCCAAAATACCGCAAGTTGAGTGTGCCAAGTTCGAGTGACCGAATAAGGCAGAATTTCAGATAATGGGAAACCATAGAACTCTTGGCCTTCAACCGCATAGTGTGCCGTAATTCCACCAACCAGTATTTGCAGTAAAAACAGTCCAATCGCAGTGACAAAGTATTTACCTACCGCTTTTTGCGATGGCGTCGGTTTAGTGAAAAATAATGGGTCATCTTTAGCGGGTTCTGGTAATGCTTCTTCTTTGCAACAGGCATGGTGCCAAATCAACATAGCAATACCAAGAATCAATGTCACTACGCTCAACACTGACCAAACTATGTTATCTGAAGTCGGTAAATTACCTATCTGTGGATCATATGGCCAGTTATTGGTGTAAGTATAATCGTAACCAGGACGTTCGGTTACCGCTGCCCATGAGCCCCAAAATAAGAAAGCATTTAGCAGTTCACGATGGCTGGCATCGGTGATAGTGCCTTCTTTCATTGCATATTGTTCGCGCAGTGATGACAGTGCAGGATCGTCACCAAAAAGTGATAAATAGTGTTGAGTCACTTCATTTATCGCCGCAACTCTGGTGTTTGAAAGCGTAACATAGGTTTTATTCTCTGCACTTTCGACAACCGTATTATGGCGCATATCATTTCTGAGGGCTTTTTCTAACCCTGCTTGCTGCTCTGAATCGAGTTCTGCGAAATCACGATTGAAACGTGCTTTAGCCGTAATAGACAACCAAGCTTGTGCTTCACGGTGTAACCAATCAGCAGTCCAGTCTGGTGCCACATAAGAACCATGACCCCAAATTGAGCCTAACTGATGCCCGCCCATTGAGCGCCATACAAGTTGCCCTTGCTCAATATCGTTTTCGGTAAATATGGGGTGGCCACTGGTGTCAGTAAACGCCGCTGGAATAGGCGGTTTTTCTCGGTATATACCGCTGCCTAAACTAAGTAATACAGTGAAGGAAGCCACAAGCACGATTAATAGTGCAATGCCGGTGAGTTTGTTTTTGCTCATAAGTCCTCTTAGCGCAAAGTCATTTTGATACCGATGACATTACACAAGACGTGCCAACTTTTAATTTTTAAATAAGATATTGATTAATATGCTATTAATGGTTTTGGCGATATGCATTAAATAGTCTTATTGACACATAATGCATGTGTCAATAAGACTATTTAATGTCGAAATGACAGCGGTATTATATTTACTCTGTTATTTCATCGTGGTTTATCTTATTCGATAAAGCTATTTACTTAGCATGCTAACTAGTTATAATGGTTAGTACGCTAATTAAGTGAGTGCTAATCATGTCCCAAGAATTAGAAAGATTAAAAGAACTGTCTCTAGCTGAAAATTTAGGTCGATTGCACCGCTTATGGCGAACGGCTGCCGATGCAGAATTAATCCCGCTAGGTCTTACTCATCCTCGCTGGACAGCATTGTGGAAGTTATTGCGCTTAGGGGACAACGTCAGCCAAAAGGTGCTTGCAGATGCGTTAGAAATTGAATTGCCATCATTAATGCGCACCCTTAATCAATTAGAAGAGCAGGGCTATATGCAACGCCATTGCTGCGAAAAAGATAAACGGGCACGCATTGTCAGCTTAACCCCTGATGGGATTGAGATGCTTAAGCAGATGGAAAGTAAAATCATGCTAGTGCGACGTAATTTATTAGCCGGCATTAGCAGCCAAGAATTAAGTGAATTTGAACGTGTCATCAGTCTGATCAGTGATAACGCTCTTGCTGTGCTGCATAAGAACACTGAACAAGACGACAAAATTCCCAAATGAGAAAGAATATGACTCCAGATCAACAATTTGCACGACTCGTAAAAGTATCTATATTCCTGTTTGTATCAGTGTTTGGCTACTTTATGTTTGCCGACGCTGTGATGCCAATGACGCCACAAGCCATGGCAACACGAATGGTCACTAAAGTAACACCGCAAGTCAGTGGTAAAATTGCTTCTATTGCAGTCGAAAATAACCAATTAGTGGTTAAAGGTGATGTGTTATTTAGCATCGACTCAGCCCCTTATGAGTTAGCGGCTGAGCAGGCTACATTGGCGTTAGAGCAAGCAAAACAAGATAACGCCGAACTTGATGCATCGATACTTGCTGCCAAAGCAGATGTTCAGGCAAATCAAAGTAGTGCACAGCAGAGAAACAGTGAAGCAAAACGCCTTGATGCATTGTACGCTTCTCGAGGTGTATCGCAGCAGTTAACCGATCAAGCTCAAAGTGATGCCGTTACGGCAGAGGCTAACTTACTTGCCGCCAAAGCACGCTTAACTAAGCTAGTGGTAAGCCGTGGACGCAATGGCGAAGATAATT
The DNA here is from genome assembly GCF_014164215.1 of Shewanella sp. SG44-2. NCBI lineage: Bacteria > Pseudomonadati > Pseudomonadota > Gammaproteobacteria > Alteromonadales > Shewanellaceae > Shewanella > Shewanella sp. SG44-2. The sequence goes on along the minus strand of NZ_JACJEU010000031.1, from coordinate 20,073 downwards.
TAAAAGTGCGTCAAGCTCAAAACCGTTTGGCTCAAGCAGAGTTAAACCTGTCTTACACTCAAATTCGCGCCGATCAAAATGGGGTGGTAACCAACTTACAGTTAGAAGTCGGCAGCTTTGCCACTGTCGGTCAGCCGCTATTGGCTGTAGTGTCAGAAACCGTTGATATTATTGCTGACTTTAGAGAAAAAAGCTTACGAGGTATTGAGCCACAATCAACTGCACTTATTGCATTTGATGGTCAACCAGGGCGTTTGTATCATGCCAAAGTGAGTACCGTAGATGCTGGTGTGAGTGCCGGGCAATTTGATGCAAATGGCCGTTTAGCAGATCCGCAAGAGTCTGTACGTTGGGTACGTGACGCTCAGCGTTTACGTTTACACCTTGAACTTGACCACCAAGGCGTTAATGCATTACCTGCTGGAGCACGTGCAACGGTGCAATTAGTCCCCAATAGTGGTTTGCTTGGCTTCTTAGCTAAGGTTCAAATCAAGGTTATCAGCACACTGCATTATATTTATTAACGTCGCCATTAAGCTCAATATTGCTTGTTACTAATCACTATATCAAATCACACTCAAGACAATGCAGCAGGTTATTCATTTAGCGTGCTGTATCTTGTATCAATACCCTAGGTTGTTTATATGTTACTACGCCATAGTCCTTTGACTCAAAACGATTTACGTCAATGTTTACGCATTGCAACAGGCGCCACGCTAGGGTTTGCGATATGTAAGTTTTTCGATCTCAGTTATGGTGTGTTTTTTACCGTCACTCCAATGTTATTACTCGGTTTAGTCCCTGTGATGAATGCTCATGCGATGAGGCAATTGTTGGCATCATCTGTAATGTCTGGAATTGAAGTAGGTATTTTAGGCGGTTTATTTGGTGCTCATCCAGGGGTGATATTACCTATTGTGTTTGTGCTTTTTTTGTATCGTTTTGCTGCAATGTCACGTGGCAGCTTGTTTTTATTTGGCGCTAATGGGGTTATTAGCTTAAGCATTATGCTGCACTTTGCCAGTTATCCAAGTGTCGATATTAACAATCTCATTTTTAGTAACTTTTGGGCAACGGCAGCATCAGTCGTCATTGCTTATGCTATGACGGCTCTATGGCCCGATGTTGAACCAAGAACGCCAGTTGCTGCCGTGGTTAAAGTGCCTAACCGTATGCGCCATGAAGCGCTACTCGGAGCATCTATTGCAACTGCATCATTTGTGGTTTTTCAGGTCTTTAACTTACGTGATTCTATGTCTGCTCAAGCTACTACCTTGTTATTGTTATTCCCAATGCATTGGAATGGTGCACTCGGTTACGCGCGCAAACGTGCCATCGGTACCTTGTTTGGCGTGACTTTTGGCTTAGTGGGACAAGGGTTACTCTATGATTGGTCCGGATTATTGATTTTTGTGATACCACTATTGTGGATAGGCTTAATGTTGTTTAGTCAAGTACACGTGAGAGAAGCGAGTGGTTCAGGTGTGGGATTCGGTGCTATGACTACCTTAGGGATATTATTCGGTCAATACTTAACCCCAGATAACGACTTAGTTTTCAGTGCTTTGTACCGAATAAGCAGCATCTTAGTCGCTATCGTGGCAACATTATTACTGTGTTATGTGGTGCATCGGTTATTGAATCGATTTGAAGCAACTCGATTTGGCTGAACAATTGATGTGTGCGGTAAATTGATCTAATTTGAGCATATTCACCAGCCGTAGGCTGATTTCAATCGTAATTGGCAAGTGGATATTATTGGAGTATTAGATTGCTTTGCAGAATAACTTGATAATTGATTGATAATATTAGATATAACGTACGGTTAGTTTTATAGACATAATTACTATAGACATTTTGCATATAAATGCTAATAGTAATGAATCGTATATAAAAAGGACTTAACATGATGAAACAAAATGCTATTATTTTGAGCTTAATATTAAGCTTTCTCGCTTTCGCTCCATTTAAAAGCCAAGCAAACCAATTGCCTGAGTGCAACACGTCTGAATGTATTGAATACTTTAAAGCCTACCGCATTTTAACTAAACGAGGTCACTCCTCTGCAATGGCCATGTTAGGTGAATTATATTACTCTGGTTATGGTACTGATAAAGATTTAGACATGGCGTTGAAATGGTACCGACGTGCAGGTAAGTATGGTGTGTTGGACGCAAAATATAAGGCGGGTGTTTTGTATTTACAAGATACTCCTTTGAAAGATGTCGACGAGGGTATCGATTTTTTAAAGTATGCTTCAAAACTGGGTCACGCACAGTCGTCATTTTTGCTAGGTAAAATATATTTAGGTGGTGGCATGGTAGAACAAGATTTGGCACTTGCAGATCAATACCTTGCTAGAGCTTATGAAGAAAATAATTTAGCAGCCAGAAATTATGGGCAAATACTTTACTTACATGAATCAACTAAAAATTTACCGTTTAGCAAACTTTACGCTTTGATTTCGCAGGATGTTGTTCAATTAAATCCTCAAGGTACTGATAAAAATATACAAACGGCAGCGGTTGTTTTTCCTCAAGGTGAAATGGAAACCATTGACGTGCAGATGGATACATTTGAAGACATGTTTGGCTCACATATCGCACAATTAAATCATATGCTACCTGACACTTCAAAAGGTACCGGATCAAATATCGCTGGGCAGACGTGTGCTAGAATGTGGGGGTGCAGCAGCGAAGGCGATGGCCAACGAATTCAGGATGTAATGTTATCTGATTGGGGTTTGGAAACGCTACAGTTCAGATTAATAGAATAGAAATATTAAGGCCGGAATAAGCCTACGCTCATGTATTAACAACTAATGCGATATTATTGAAGTGACTCAAGACTAACTGCTTGAGTCACTTTTTTATTACAAGTTAGCATTACGAACACCATCGTTTACAGTAGATTATTGCCAGCCAATTTTCCACAGTTGCGGATCTTTAAGATCGCGCCAGTCAATTGAAAATTCTTCGGCATTCATTTCTGCACGGATAAAACATTCAACCACGTTTTGTTGCTCGTCATACTCCACTTTAGCCACAGTAAAATGCTTCAATTTTTGAACCACGTTAACTTTGGTCCACTTACTATTCAATAAATTTTTAGGGTGAATTGGGTTCATATTCATATTCATATTGTGTGACTTTTAAGTATTATTAACGTTATTACTGGCGTTAATCGCTCGTTGAGTTATTGATTAATAATGTCTGCAGTTGGCTTAATTCTTCGATGACTATATCGGCTAAATATTGATAATCACGTTCAATGCCATGATTAATTAAACAGGCAATCATTCCCGCGTTATTAGCCGCTTGGATATCGTACAAGTAATCACCAACATAGATAATATGCTGTGGATGTATTTGCCATTGTGTTGCAATGGCCAGTAACGCATCGGGCGCCGGCTTTGCAGGGAAGTGCTCTCGGGTTAACACATGGTCTATGGCAATATTATTTTGTGTTACCTTCATGGCACTGGCTGCAAGGCTATTACGAGTCACTATGGCTGTGGGTAATTTGGCCGCTTCAATAGCGTTAATCAGTTCGGTCATGCCTTTGATTGGTTTGGCACTCATAGCATCTTGATATTCATGCTCAAGAATAATTTTGTTTGCGTTGGCTTGAGTGGCTTTGCAACTTAACTCGTCGACGTATTTAAGGAGGTCTATACCATTAGGGCAACCAATTTGTTGGCGAATTAAGTCAAAGTCTAAACTGGACTCAACTAAGGTGCCGTCTAAGTCGAAAATAATGCCTTTTATGTGTATTGGTAAATTCAATGAATACCCTTATGTATTAACGCATTTATCGGTCAAACTGTACCGAGTGTAACTCAATTATAAATGGACCTTGTTGTTTTTGTGCAACAAGAAAACCAATACGATCAATATCTTCAAAGTTTAATGATGGTGCATTCGTGACCTTTCGCCCTCTAAAGTTGACTGTAAAGTCTGCCGGGGTAAAAGTATGTTGAGTGAGTGTATTAGCTTGAGTATTAACGTTAGCCACATAGGCTTCACCATAAGACAAATTCGGTGTTTTTAACCGGATTTGATATGTTTTTCCATCGCCTTTAGCCGTGAGAGTGAGTAAAGATGTACTGGCAATTTGATGTAAAAAGGTTGATTCTGTCGATGCAAATCCGCCATTATTTGCCAAGGAAACATGCCCAGAAAATATTAACGCTTGCTGCTTATTCTGCTTAATCTGGCTTTGCGAAATACCGCCCATCACAGTGTCATTATTGATGTTCCACTCTGTAAAATGGCTTGGATCAGTAAAGTGAAATAGCATGTTGTCCTCACTGGCACTCCAAACGGGTTGGCCAATTAATGATAAAACCCCAACAGCGGTAGCAATGCCTACTTGTATTGTTCGGCAGACATGCCGGTTCTTTGCATTGTGTGACACCATCATATACTCCTATTCAATATAGTTCGATAAGCACATGCGCTATAAACAATGCCGTAAAAAAATGGCTTATCAGGGTGAGGGATAAGCCAAAAGGGTCTTACGGAGGATGATTGTATTAGTACATCGGGTGTTACTTTATCGGATCAGCTATATCGGGGATAGTCAATCAGATATCACTTAACGTCTAACTATGATGCATTACGCGTATTTGTGAATGTAGGTTCAGTTTTTTTAGGTTATTTTGTTTATGTTGCATTATTCCAGGTTGAGGGGAGTTAAATTCGACAAATAACAATGTTGTTAGTACCCTTAATATAAGTTTTACAGAGAGCAAAATATTTTGGACCTAAATGATGTATCAACCGCTTCATCATCTGAACTTACATTCAGTGTTGTCAGTATTAATTTATTTAATTTTATCGAACCACCTTACGCTTACTACGATTTTGAAAACATCTACAGTGATAAGCAATGGCAAAAAAAATGTGCATGGTTAAGTGAGTTTATTAGCCACAACCAACCTGACATTATTGCTTTCCAAGAAGTGTTTAGCCCTGATGCATTAGCTAGGTTGACTGAGTCTTTAGGTTATAAATATTTTGTGGCGCTAGATTTACCAGAGGTCGTCAGTGACTATGTGTATCGTAGCCCAGTGGTCGCGATAGCATCGAAGTATCCTATTATTGATTCGGCTAATGTTAGCCCCGATCCGCAATGGATCAACCAGTTAGGTCTAGCTGAGTCATTTAGTTTTAGTCGTAAGCCGTTAAGAGCAACCATACAGTTACCGGTGTTTGGTCCATGCGATTGCTATGTCATTCATCTTAAGTCTAAACGCAGTGGCGTGAGTCGTGACGATATCAGTGAAAGTGGCTTACATGGCGGTGCTGATTTTGTTGCACGGCAAGTCTTAGGACGTTGGGCATCCAGTTTACAGCGCGGCAGTGAATCAGCATTGCTGTGCCATCAAATGCTGATGAGACGACAACAAACTCAGCAGCCTTTTATGCTGATGGGGGATTTTAATGACACCATGGGCAGCGAACTGTTAGCGGCATTTAATAATCAATTACGCGTGTATCGCAGTGATATTGAAGACCCTGGGCTGGCTAAGCTGGGTGAAACCTCATTGATGGCTGAGTTACAGCAAAGCAGTTTGTTTGACAGCTATGAGTTGTTTATCGACGCGACCAAATGTAATGCAACATTGGCCCAAGATGAATTTGAGTCAAGCGCATTAGTGGATGAGCAACCGCATCCAGCGAGACAGCCGACACATTACTATGGCAACAGTGGTTCGGTGCTCGATTATATATTAGTCTCAAGTGAGTTTAATCCGACTCAGCAGCAAAACCTCGCTCATATCATTGATTATAAAACATTTGATCGTCATCTAGTTCGGCCTGACTATGAACGCGACAGCGACAGTACCGACCATGCTCCAGTGATGATGAGCTTTTGCGTGCGCACTTAGTGAGTGGTAATGGTGATGCTTATTCATGAGCTATTGAACTTGATGGCTACTAACGCGCAGTGCGATGAGCCCATTCTATAAATGCTAATAAAAAGCGCTGATAAATATCAGCGCTTTTTTGGTTTAACTCAATTGATTTACCATTGTTTTGGATAAGCTTACTGTAATGTTTGTTTGATCTTCACGCAGCGTTGTTCTTGTTGGCGAGTTTCAAGTAGCGCACGTCTTGCCAGTTTTGATAAACCTGTTTGTGTATCTAAAACCTGACTAATAGCATCTATATTTGCTGCACTACAATCGGTTGGAATTAATTGCGCCGCAAAACTGCGCATAAACACCGGACCTTTATCGTCCATTAACGCTAGGTTGGCAAAGCGTTGCTCTGCGGTTGCCGCACTTAATAGCTTTTGTTCAGCTGGATAGATATTGTACATTGCGACACGAATTTTCGAGAACGCCATGCTTTCATTGTTTTCAATGGTATTTAACCACTGGCGTTTAAGCGATGACTGCGGACGGATAACCTCGGCTGCAATCGCGGCTTTTTCACCAGAGTCAGATTGATCAAGATGCTTTTCCTTGGCAAGTAGCGCCTGAGCATCACCGTAATCATAACGGTTTAACTGGCGGATCATCGCCCAGCGTAAGTCTTGATCTATGCTTAACCCTTTAATATGGCTCTTGCTTTGTAGTAACGATTGGATATGTTTTAACGCATCACCATGGCTAGATAAACTAATATAAGCATCGAACCAGCGGCGTTGGAAATCACTATTACGGTAGCTTTCCATGCTCATCCGCAGGCTCATTTGGCTAAGCGCCTTAGATAACTTACTGTTGTAAGCGGCATTAGCTGGCGCCATTAAATCGAGATAGTTCTTAGCACGCTGCAGATTACCAAGTACTTGACCTAAAATAGTGTAGTCTTTTTCAAGTGGCGCATTAATTAACGCGATATTTAAAAACTGATCCAATGATGTATTACCATCAATGACGCTGTCCCACATGCTTTGCCACAACATAGAGCGTAATAGCGGATCGGTAACTTGGCCTAGAGACTGTTTGGCGGTGTTAAATGAGCTAGAGTCTAGTGCTACTTTCACAAATCCCCAGTCATCATAGTTTGGATAAACTAAATCAGGACAAACCTCGCCAATTAGCTCATCAACCCCGGTATAAGCGCCTTTGTATGTCACTGCAATCACTTGTTGTTTTTCTAGTCCATATCGAGTTTTATTGAACAACCCTAGTTGTACTCGTTGCTCACGTAGTGTTGGATGTTCTTCATCATCAGATGTTTGCACTAAACCAAATGAGTCAATTTGACCTCGCTGACATGTGTACTGAGCTTTGATGGTATTCACCCCCGCTGCGTACAACCATTCTTTGGTCCATAAAGACAAATCACGGCCACTGGCTTTGGCTAGACTGTCGATAAAGTCATTAAGCTCAGCATTTTGATAACTGTATTGTTGTAAATATTGGCTCACTCCACGGCGGAAGGTTTCTTCGCCGAGTAAATGACGCAATTGTTTGATAGTCGATGCGCCTTTTTGATAAGTAATGGCGTCGATATTATCAAAGGCATTTTGGCTGGTGGCCACAGGCACTTCAATTGGATGAGTCGTGACTAAGCTGTCTTGATGATATGCAGCTTGTTTACCAGAGGCATAAAAGGTGCGCCATGCATGACTAAATTCAGTGGCTTCACTCGTAGCAAGGGTGCCCATAAATGAGGCAAAGCTTTCATTTAACCATAAGCCATTCCACCACTTCATGGTGACTAAGTCGCCAAACCATTGGTGCGCCATTTCGTGCATGATAACGCCAGCTAAACGTTCTTTTTGTTCGGCCGTCATCTTGGCATTAAATAAGAAACGGTCTTCAGAAAAAGTGATTGCTCCTGCGTTTTCCATGGCGCCGTATAAAAAGTCTGGCACCAATACTTGGTCGTATTTTTTAAACGGATAAGCAATGCCAAAGTAGCGATCAAAAAAGTCTAAACCTTGTTTGGTATAGGTAAACCAATCTTGAGGGGTGACTTGGTTGGCAACAGACTGACGCGAAAATAAACGCATCGGATAACGGCCTGAGTTATCTTCCCAAACATGATATGGACCAGCATGCATAGAGAAGTTATATGGGCTTAATTTGGGTGTAGCAGGGAAGGTCCATAAATTAGTATCGCCTTGGTCAACCACATTGGTTTCACGCATGGCGCTGATTACTTGCCAATCTTTGGGTGCATGGACATTAATTTGATAACTTGCTTTAAGATCCGGTTGATCAAATACTGCAAACATTTGTTGAGCGGCTGCTGGTTCAAAATGTGAATACAAATAAACTTTACTGTCTACTGGGTCGACAAAACGATGTAAGCCTTCGCCATTGGTGCTGTGTTCTCTAGTAAATTCAACTTCTACAGTGTTGTGACCATCAACCAATAGACTTTGATTTAACACAATATAAGCGCCATTGTAATTAGGATATACCTTGGTTCCGTTAACAATAAATTGCTTAATATTGGCTTTGTTAAGGTCGAGGGTGAGTGATTTTGGCACGTTGTTTAAGTCAAAGTGGACAATTGACTTTGCACTAAATTGACTGTGCTCACTTAAAAAGAAAGTCAGTTCATATTGTGCATTTGATACTACGCTGGATCTTGCTTGTGCTTGCACCTGGCTGATATAGGCAGAGCCATCCCGTTGTAAGGATGCTGTTGAAAGTGAGCTGCTACAGCTGACAACGCTAGCACAACATAATGCAATGAGACTGGTTTTGATGACCCGAGGACTAAACAATTCAGTGGATAACAATTTCACGTTAGTGTTCCTAACTTTTTATTAGATGTATGAAAAAGCCGACAACAATGTCGGCTTTAGTGCTATGAGTAGTGATTTATAAGCCTAAAAAAGACTTTGATTTCATTTTACGGATTTCTTTTTCATCTGACCATTCAATTAGGCCCGTTTCAAGATCCATTAACCGCATGGTCATTTTGTAGTAAACATCTTTGGTGCTGCCATCTTGTTTAACGATGCTTGATAAGTTGCCATAAAGCATATATTGCGCACCAATTTGACGGCCAAATTTAATTGCCGTAGATGGGTCTACCATGCCAGCATTGTTTTGATAATCAAGTTGTTTACGTACAGTATCAACCTTAGTCATATCAATAAAACGGAACTTACCAGAGCGTAATAGCTTATTGCTGATGGTGTCGGTCACTGATTCGGTATCAATATGCTCAGAAGTTTTATTTTTAATTTTATCCACAAATACAATCGGGCGGTTGCTCTGTGTCATTACCACTACTGGTGGGAATGCCATCATGCTGTCGACCATTTTTGCGGCGATGACTTGCAGATCAGTTGAACCGAAGTTTTCGTTAACGGTTTCGACTTCAGTCGCGTCACCATACTCTACTTTAGATTGACAGGCGCTCAGCCCCATTACTGCAGCTAATACAAATATCAGTTTCAAATTTTTCATAGTAAATTCCATTGGTGATGAGTGACAGTTGATAAGCAATTATCATCTATCAGATGATTATCGAATAAAAACGGGTACGATTTCCAGTCTCTATTGCCCAAATTAATGTTGTACGGTTTGGTTTTACGTCAATATTTACATTTTGGCTGCTATTTAAGCGAACATTATAGCTGCCGGCATCGATAAATTGTCGAGCAATTTGAGCCTGGCGAGGCAGGGTTAACCAACTTCTACGGTCGGCTTGCTCGGTGATAACATTAAATATTTGCATTACCATCGCAGCAGCATCTACTTGATTGTTGGCTCGTTGGCTGCTGCTTTGTACACTGCGATTCATTTGGTATTTAGCATAAATTCTTGCTGCTTGTCTAAACAGCGCAGCAGGTAAATCTTCTTTTAATGCATTAATTGCTAGCGCGTCAATGTTAGCAATGGTTTGTGCTGTTAGTGGCGTGCCTAATCCTTGGATTTGGCTGTTATTCATTAACAGACGTTGTGGCTGATAGGTCGCTAATGACGCTGATTGAATATTACCGTTAAGTGGAAAAGGTACCGTAATACTCTGTTTTTCTGGTACAAAATCACGTTCAATAATAAATACAACTTGGCCTTGATCGGGTGTAGGCATTACCGCCTCTCCCCAACGACGTTTAAACTCGTCGTATTGAGGCATCCCCAGTTGTTTAGCTAAACGGACTAAATCTTGCTGTAAATACACATTGTCTGGGGTAATTTGTGCTGCTTTTCGGTAATCAATAAACGCATCATTAGGCTCGCTGGCGAGTTCGTGCAACAAACCAGTAGTGTAATAGCTGTAAGCGTTTAGAAATGAACTGGTGACATTGCCGGCTTCTTTGCTTAATTGGGCTACTTGCGCGTCAATGGTGCCATTGGCCATGTCTTGCACTGACTTTTGTGATTTCTGATAGCGTGCTTGTTCCATGCTTTGCAGTTCATTACTTCGGCGAACTTCTACTAATGCCCCTTGAGCATCACCACTAAATAAATAATTAAACGCCTGATATTGATGCAACATAATGCGCTCATAACCTGGGCCTCGGTAAGGAATGGCATTATCGTTGAGTAAAATACTGCTTGCCCCAGCGCCTAACTTACTCGCACTCACGATGGCTTTATCATCGAAAATCTGGTAATCGTCAATGGCTAGCTGGTAATAGGTTTTACTGCCAGTAAAGTCACCCGCAATCTGCATAATACGCCCAGATTCTTGGGCGTAAAGTAAGCCATCATTGCCGCTAATATTGTCGGCCAAATCAGTGATTTTTGCTGTTGGTGAATCGCTATTGAGTTGTTGCTTGTATGGCGCTATTTGCGATGGATAGTTAACAAACACACTATTAAAGGCACAACCAGATAGGCCAAGACTGATAGTCAACCCAATACAGAATGTTCTTAACATTGTGGCACCAGTATCTGAGGTGTCATGATGTTGACCCGTTCAAGTAAAGTAATACCCTGCAGGTGGTCATATTCATGTTGAAAAATACGCGCAACAAATCCCGTTAATGTTTGTTGATGTAACTGACCATCAAGCGATTGATACTGAACTTCTATTTCGCTGTGTCGTGCAATAGATAACCGCTGACCTGGAATGGATAAGCAACCTTCTACATCAGCTTCTGTTGCGGCAGATGCCGATAGAATCTGTGGGTTTATGACTACCGTTGGAGGCATTGATGGCGCATCGGGATAACGTTCGTTTGGATTTGACGCCATGATAAACATTGCTACGTTGCTGAACACTTGCGTTGCCGCAATACCGACGCCATTTGCATTTAGCATAGTGCTGAGCATGTTATCGGCTAAGGTATGTAATGCGTCGTCAAACACTGTCACTGGCTCAGCAATTTGAGTCAGTATCTGTTCGCCTGTAGTAGCAATGCTGAGTAGTGGCTTTGGCTGCATAGGTGACGGCTGTCCTTAGTTATTTACGTTAGATGACGACCTAGAATAATCTAATTTATGGTGTAAATCGTTATGGGCAAGCAAGGTTATTGCTTGCATAGTCTCATGCTATCGTACTGACTATTCACTTGGTTTAAATGACAGTCTATATCATATTTGCTGAATATCAGCTGAATATGATGACAGCCAAAATATCCTAAAATATGTTTTATAGTCGCAAGGCTTTAGTAATGGGGTGGCGGAGTCTCTTCGGCAGAAGACGCCATGTTACTTGGCTCAATAGAATGCAGTTTATTGACCATTAATAGCATTTGCTGTTGCTGTCTGGCAACTAATGCATTGAGTTTGATCACTTCTTGGTTTAACTCTTCAATGGAGATATCTTGAAATGATAGTTTCATTTCAAGATCATCAATCTTTTGTAAAACGCTTTCCATGTTGACCTCTTATTACTTAATTTATTACTGAGTTATTACTGCCAATATTCAACTAAACCTTGGCTGCTAATACTGACGATTGAGCCAGGCGCTATCATTGCGGCAGAGTATACTACAGCGCCTTTGTTTTGGGTGTTTTTACTCAATTGAACTTCCCAGCGAGAAAGTCGTTTACCGGTGTCTATTTGCCATAAAAATATTTCTCTTGATGGGGTACCTGTGAGCAATTGCTGGTCATTATCCACAAAGCGAGCACTTGAAAAATTCATTTGGCGTCGATTAATATCGAGATGACTTATTGGATTACCTGTATCCGACTGCCACAGGGTGGCATTTCCGGTGATATCGCTTGCAAAACTGAGAGTCGCTGAATCGTTAATCGCCACTTTTGTGATGCGGGACGCTAGCTGCCATTGTTGTAATGGTTGACCGGTTTGGGCTTGCCAAAGTAATACTTTACCATCATTACCGCCGCTCAATGCGGTGTTGCCATCGGCACTAATGGACACACTATTCACTTTTTCATGATGGCCTAAAAACTGAATTAAGCGTGATTTTTCAGGTGACAATGACATCACAGATCCATCGACTAAGCCAACGAGGGTTTGCCCTGTATTAGCAATTGCGACACTTTGCGCATAAGAAGGCAAAGACCACCATCCAACAGATGAACCATCGGTTAATCGCCATATCGCAAGTGAGTGGCTGCTAATGGTTGCGGCATACAGATTATTAGCTGATATCGCGGTATCAATGACGTTACTGGTATTTTGTTGTTGGCCTTGGAGCCATTGGTAAGACAACGTTGAGTCAGTAAGATCCCATACCTGTACGCCATTATGAGCCGTGCTAACCAAGGCAATGGTTGCATCATTTGACAGACTTGCACTGTAACTGGCATCGGTAGTGATGACCTGAACTTTAGTTGCTGTTGGTTGGCATGCAGATAATAGGCTTACTAAGACTAAAGTTGGCCAAAAAAACAGCATTGGAACGCGTATCATGAACTTGCTCCTTGAATTATTGTCCTAAACCTTGTCATATAAGGTTTACCCAATGGTATAACCGTTTTAACTAGTATAAAGTGGCGAAAGAACATGACCACTTAAACATCTCATTGATTGAATGTATTAAGGTTATTGTAACCACTATAGGATGCTGAGGAAGCTTTAATGAAATCTATTTACAAATTATCGTTAGTTGCATTAGCCGTTGTTGGCCTTACTGCGTGTAATCAAGAACAAGACGTTGCTCAAAAGAAAGTTGAATTAACAACTGACGTTCAAAAAGAAGCATATAGTGTTGGTGGTTCAATTGGTAAGTACATGTCTGGCCACATTAAAGAGCAAGAAGAATTAGGCTTTGCTGTTGACCGCGCTATGGTGATTAAAGGCTTTAGCGATGGCTTAGGCGAAGAAATGCAGTTAACTGAAGAAGAAATGCAGACTGTATTACAAAACCTAGATAAAAAACTAAACGATAAGCGTTTAGAGCAAGCTGAAACTTTAGCTGCTAAATCAATTGCAGATGGCAAAAAATTCTTAGAAGACAATAAAGCCAAAGAAGGCGTAACCACGACTGAGTCTGGTTTACAGTATGAAGTATTAGAAGCTGGTAGTGGTGACAAGCCTGCCGCAGAAGATACCGTTGAAGTTCATTACCGTGGCACGTTAACTGATGGCACTGAATTTGACAGTTCATACGCACGTGGTGAAACCGCTAAGTTTCCACTTAACCGTGTTATTCCTGGTTGGACTGAAGGCGTACAGTTAATGCCTGTAGGCGCTAAGTATAAGTTTGTTATCCCATCAGAATTAGCTTATGGCGAACGTGATACTGGTACTATTCCAGCTAACTCAACATTGGTTTTTGAAGTTGAATTAATTTCAGTAGAGAAAACGCCTGCAGCAGTAGAAACCAAGTAATATCTACATTGCTTCAGTTGTAAAATGACTGATAAATAGAGATTAAAAAGACGCTTTAGCGTAATGCCGCTCACTTAACGTGAGCGGCATTTTTCGTTTTAGCACTGGGTGTTAATAGCATTTTTCGTTAATGGATTAAAGTGCTCGACCAACAACATCGCTTGAAATTTCTCCATAATGATCAATTTTCAGGGGCTTTATTCATTTATTCACGTTAAGCTAATCTTCTTGTCACTTAGCGCGTTAGCGTTATCAGTGCAGCATAAGGAGATGACAGTGCAGAATAAGGAGATGATGTGAGCGCAACCGAATCTATCAGTGTGACTACCACTAAAACCAAATCATTTTTAGCGGGCGGGCTTGCCGTTATGCCGCTAACAATAGCAGTCATCCCTTGGGGGATTTTAGCAGGCTCGTTCGCCCTTGAAGTTGGCCTTACAGCCGTTGAAAGCCAAGCGATGTCGGCCATTATCTTTGCTGGCAGCGCCCAGTTAGTTGCGCTCGGCATGATAAAAGCTGGTATTGGTATCGGCAGTATTCTGATAACTACCTTACTAATTACTTCAAGGCATTTATTGTATGCCATGGCCATGCGTACTCATATTAGCCCGTTGCCGCTAAAATGGCGTTTAGGGCTGGGTTTTTTACTCACAGATGAACTCTTTGCTATTGCTAATCAAGCTCACCATGGCGATAAACCAATCCAACACCAGTTTGATCGCTGGTACGCTTTGGGTGGTGGGCTAACTTTTTATATCGGCTGGAATATTGCCACCTTACTCGGCATTGTCGCAGGGCAGTCTATCGATAATTTAGGCGAACTTGGGCTCGACTTTGCCATCGCCGCCACATTTATCGCCTTAGTAGTACCGACAGTAAAAAAGCCGTCAATATTAGTCTGCGTTTTAGTGTCGCTTACGTTAGCAGTGGTGTGCGCAGTGTTCGCGATCCAAGCAGGGCTGTTAATTGCGGCAATATCGGGTATGGCAGCAGGCATGGGCTACGCTAAATTTACCAATGAGGACAGTAAGGTATCAGCCGCCTCTAATTCAAAGAATGATCATTCAGACAGTGCTAGTTCAGAACACGCTCATTCGGTTACAGCGCATTCAGATACTTCGCGTTCGGTAGCCGCGCATAAGGATAAAAACGTATGACCTGGTTGATTATTTTATCAATGGCGGCAGTGGTATTTGTCAGCCGACATTTATTGCTAGAACCTAAATTGCCTATTCGCTTAAGTAAAAACACCTTAACGTTTTTAAGCTATTCAGCACCTGCGGTATTAACTGCCATATTAGCCCCTATTGTATTTGTACCAGAAGGCCAGCTAGCTATTAGTGTGCATAATCCTTATTTAACTTGTGCGCTGGTGGCCACAGTGCTGGCTTATGTTACCCGCAATACCTTGCTCACAACCGTACTCAGTATGGGACTGTTTTTTATTTTGTATTAGCAACAGACCCTAGATTAATTTCAATCATTGTTAACTGACATTCTGTTGCACAATAGATTAGAATAACCGCCATATTACGGATCAATTAGAGTTAAGTATGCACGTACACATTTTAGGTATTTGTGGCACTTTTATGGGCGGTTTAGCCCTACTTGCCCGCGCAATGGGCCATAAGGTGACCGGCAGTGATGCCAACGTTTATCCACCGATGAGCACCCAGCTTGAGCAACAAGGTATCGAGTTAATCCAAGGTTTTGATCCAGCTCAATTAGGTAAAGAAGGCGACAATCAACCAGACTTAGTGGTTATTGGTAACGCCATGAGTCGTGGTAACCCGTGTGTAGAAGCGGTACTAAATCGCGGCATAAAATATACATCTGGGCCGCAGTTTTTATCTGAACATATTTTGCAAGACCGTTGGGTATTGGCTGTAGCGGGTACACACGGTAAAACTTCTACTTCCAGCATGCTAGCGTGGGTTTTAGAATACTGTGGTTACGAGCCAGGTTTTTTAATTGGCGGTGTGCCGCAAAATTTTGGCGTGTCAGCTCGTTTAGGTAACTCAGTATTTTTTGTAGTAGAAGCCGACGAATACGACAGTGCCTTTTTTGATAAACGTTCTAAATTTGTTCATTACCATCCTCGCACCTTAGTGATCAATAATCTTGAGTTTGATCATGCCGATATTTTTGCCGACTTAGCGGCGATCCAACGCCAGTTTAATCACGTTATTCGTACTGTGCCGGGCGAGGGCAAGGTGATTTGGCCTCGCGAAGTTGAAGCCGTGCAACAAGTGATTGATATGGGCTGTTGGAGCGAGCAAGAAATCTATTCTAAAGCCACAAGCTTAACCACTGGTTTAGCCGAGCATTCTGTTAATGTTTCAGCGAACCAAGGTGAACCCAATGCTTGGCAGTCGCGTACTATTGCAGACGATGGTCATGAGTTTGAAGTACTGTTTAAGGGCGAGTCGCAAGGGATAGTAAACTGGGCATTAATAGGTCAACATAATATTGAAAACGCCATAATGGCAATAGCGGCTGCTCGTCATGTGGGCGTAGCGCCAAGTCATGCTATTGAGGCGTTGGCACAATTTAGCCCACCAAAGCGCCGTTTAGAACTATTAGCGACCGTAAATGGCGTGTCTGTGTATGACGATTTTGCTCATCATCCCACCGCTATTGCCACTACTTTACAAGGCTTAAGAGCTAAAGTAGCTTCCAGCGACAATCCTAATGGCAACATTATAGTGGTGTTAGAGCCCCGCTCAAACACCATGAAGAGCGGAGTACATAAAGATACTCTTGCCAACTCGATGGTATTAGCCGATGTGGGCTACTTATACCAAGCAGACAATATTGACTGGGACATCAAAGCCAGTATGGCTAATGCGCCAATCCCTGTGACTGTGTTTAACAACATTGAAGATATTATTAGCGCAGTTGCCGCTACCGCAAAGCAAGGTGATACAGTAGTTATCATGAGTAATGGTGGTTTTAATGGTATTCACCAAAAAATGATTAAGGCTTTAGCCTAACGGCTTTAACCGATAGAGGATACAACATGGCCTATGCCAAAAAAGCCAAAGCAATTAGCCTAGCCTGGACGGGCGCATCTGGCGCGCCTTATGGCATTAAATTGCTTGAATGTTTGCTGGCTGCCGATTACCAAGTATTTTTAATGATATCCAGTGCCGCACGGGTGGTGTTAGCAACGGAACACGGTTTGCAATTAAGCGCGAACCCAGACAAAGCGAAAGCACAATTACTCGAACAACTGCATAACGTTGATGAACCGTTAAAAGGTGAATTAGTGGTATTAGGCAAAGATGAATGGTTTTCGCCGCCAGCATCTGGCAGCGCTGCGCCTAAACAAATGGTCATTTGTCCATGCTCAACAGGCACATTGGCTGCTGTTGCCACGGGTATGAGTAATCATTTGCTCGAAAGAGCAGCAGACGTAGTATTAAAAGAAAGAGGGCAATTGATTCTTGTTCCGCGGGAAACTCCTTTTAGTGCCATACACTTAGAGCATATGTTAAGCCTAACCCGTAATGGCGCGACTATCATGCCAGCGGCACCAGGCTTTTATCATAATCCCAAATCAGTAGAAGATCTGGTAAACTTCATGGTTTCCCGAATACTTGATCATTTGGGAATTGAACACGACTTAACGAGTCGCTGGGGATATGGACATACTCAGTCACACGACATCGACAATTGAGAGATTTATGAAGCACACCATTGAAATGATGATTTCTGAACAAGAAATCAATAAAACCCTAGACCAGTTAGCTGAACGTATTAATGCCCATTACGCCGACAGTGAACGCTTATTAATGGTTGGCCTTTTAAAAGGTTCAGTAGTGTTTATGGCCGATTTGTGTCGCCGTATTAAAGGCCATGTTGAAATCGATTTTATGTCAGTATCGAGCTACGGTAATACCATGAACAGCTCGCGTGATGTGAAAGTGCTTAAAGATGTACAGTCTGACATCGCCGGTCGTGACGTATTAATCGTTGAAGACTTAATCGACTCAGGTAACACCTTAAACAAAGTGCGCGAGATGTTATTACTGCGTGAGCCAAAAAGCCTAGCGCTTTGTACGTTATTAGATAAACCTGAACGCCGTGAAGTAGACGTTTATGTCGACTTTATTGGTATTACCATCCCAGACGAGTTTATTGTAGGTTACGGTATCGACTACGCAGAGCAGTATCGCAACTTGCCTTACATCGCTAAAGTAGTGCCATTAGATTAAGTGGAGCTTTTTATTGGTAGACTCCCGCTATAGGCGGGAGTTTTGTTTTAAGTGTCTAAATATTTCTGCGTCTTTTTCATTTACATTACGTCTTTAGAAGCACGTATTAGAAAATGTTTGATTCGCAATTCATGGATTAGAGGTATGACAATGAGCAACACCAACAATGCATTGGTGATCGAAAACCTTAAAAAAACCTATAAAGGTGGCGTAGAAGCCGTAAAGTCGATCAGTTTAACGGTAAAGCAAGGTGACTTTTTTGCCCTGCTTGGCCCCAATGGTGCGGGTAAATCTACCACTATCGGCATTATCAGCTCGTTGGTACAGAAAACCGCAGGAGCAGTGTCGGTATTTGGTTTTGATATTGATAAGCAGCTCGAACATGCCAAGTTATGTATCGGGTTAGTGCCGCAAGAATTTAACTTTAATCAGTTCGAAACCGTGCAACAAATAGTCGTTAACCAAGCGGGTTATTATGGCGTGCCAAAAGCGGTTGCATTAGAGCGCGCTGAAAAATATCTCACCCAACTTGATTTATGGCAAAAGCGTAACGCCCAAGCCCGCGAACTGTCTGGCGGTATGAAACGCCGTTTAATGATTGCCCGCGCGTTAATGCACGAACCTAAATTATTGATTTTAGATGAGCCAACAGCTGGCGTAGACATTGAGCTGCGTCGTTCAATGTGGGAATTTTTAAAACAAATCAACAAACAAGGCGTGACTATTATTTTAACCACTCACTACCTTGAAGAAGCCGAAATGTTGTGCCGCACCATTGGTATTATCGATACCGGTTTGCTGGTGGAATGCACCACCATGAAGGCATTGTTGAGCAAGCTAGATGTTGAAACCTTTATTTTCGATTTACGACACGATCTCGACGTAGCACCACAATTGAGCAACATGAATTGCCGTTTAACTGACGCTCACACATTAGAAGTGGATGTGGCCAAATCGAACAACATTAATGAATTATTTACCCAGTTAACCGCCGCCAATATCGAAGTGTTGTCAATGCGCAACAAAGCTAACCGCTTAGAAGAATTATTTGTAGAACTGGTCGAAAAAGCCAAGGAGTCAAAATAATGAACAGTCTGTATTTTGTGGCTTTTAAAAGTATTTTAACCAAAGAAATTAATCGCTTCACCCGTATTTGGATCCAAACATTGGTGCCGCCAGCCATAACCATGACTTTATATTTTTTAATTTTTGGTAATTTAGTCGGCAGTCGCATTGGTGAAATGGGCGGCGTTACCTACATGGAGTTTATCGCCCCAGGTTTAATCATGATGTCGGTGATAACTAGTTCATACTCTAATGTGGCCTCATCGTTTTACAGCGCCAAGTTTCAACGTAACATTGAAGAAATCATGGTTGCCCCAGTGCCACATTACGTGATGATAGCCGGTTATGTCGGCGGCGGCGTCGCCCGTGGGTTAAGTGTTGGTTTAATTGTTACCACAGTGGCGATGATGTTTGTTGATATCTCGTTACATCATGTTGGCTTGGTGGTGTTAACCATGTTTTTAACCTCAGTGTTATTTTCACTCGGCGGGTTAATTAATGCGGTATTTGCTAAAAGCTTTGACGACATCAGTATTATTCCGACCTTTATTCTCACGCCGTTAACCTATTTAGGTGGGGTGTTTTACTCGTTATCGTTATTACCATCTTTTTGGCAAGGCGTATCAGCCTTAAACCCTGTGGTATATATGATCAACGTATTCCGCTATGGATTTTTAGGTTTTGCTGACTTAAGCGTACCGTTATCAATAGCTATTATGATTGGTTTTTGTGTCAGCTTATGGACACTGGCTTACTATTTAATATCGCGTGGAATTGGGTTGCGTAGCTAGATCTCGCAATAGCTAAACCGCTCACAAACCTGTTGTGACAATCTACGTGTAAAAGGGCTCGCAAGAGTCCTTTTTTGTGGGCGTTATCTATCGATCTATTGGTCTAGTGGCATGACTAAAACGAGAACCTATAACATGGGTATAGATTTCAGTTGTTTTTAAGTCGGAATGGCCTAAAAGCTATTGAGCAGTATAGATTAACCTTGACGTGGTTTAATTGATACGACTAACCCAGTTAAGACATAATTGATTTAACTGGAGATTGAAATGACTAAACGTAAAACCTATTCAAAAGAGTTTAAGCTTGATGCCATTGCGCTGGTAAGA
>NZ_JACJEU010000030.1:0-51614 GCF_014164215.1 Shewanella sp. SG44-2 | reverse complement strand
GCCTGCGGCCACTAACGTCGTGGCGCTTCACCCACACCAGACCAAGAGGAAACCAACGGCTGTTCCCTCTTGGAACTCCCAGCCGCCCCGCAACATTTTCAAACAGCGAAAAGGTCGCCATGGGGTAAATCCAGCTTTTAATTTCGCTTGTAGTTTGCTTCGGCCTTATTCGAAAATGCTAACGCTTCCGATGGGGCGTCCCTTCCCCTTGAAAGCTAGCCTGACGTCCTGTCAGGCTCACGCTATTTTCTTCAACGGCCTCAATGTATTGAATACTGAAAGTTTGAGATCAAATGTAGGATGATATTAATCAATAACTTAAACGGCCGGCTTATTGCGTAAGCCATAAGATAAGCCTCTACGAGGAGCTTAAAGATACTTCTATTAAGTGTATAACCCTCATTGAATAAACTAGGCTTAAAGATGTATTATATAAAAATACAATGAAAAGGAATTTCAATGAAAAACTTACCCACTACTCAATATTAGCTTACCAAAAGCTCCGCTATAGCCCATAGCCAGCATCAAAAAAAATTCCTATGGCATGATGTATACCAATTTACCGGGACTTTGTGTCGGACAAATCTAATAAGCGATTTATGCTTTCAAAACAGCACAATGCATAAATACTAAAATATAGCCCTAGTATTTTGAAATGTACACAAACTAAGGAGAGTCTGTGACTCGATTACCAATTCCACATCCCTCGTATTTGGATACAGCTGAGTACTTAGGATTCGTACATGGAGCAAAAAGGTGGCGTACAGCCTGTGGACAGCGTCTTTATACTTGGGATGCATACCATGGAGAAATCGAAGTCTTTAACAAAAGAGGTCGACATATAGGTGTGATTGACGCCTTAAATGGTAACATGTTCAAAGAAGCAGTTAAGGGGAGGAAAATCGATGTTTAGAGTTATTGAAGGCGGGAGATTTATTGATCTGTGTGTCATGGGTCATGCACTACCTGATGACGTAGACGATTACGTCGATGATTGGCATGACTCTGAGTCAGACGTAACTATAAGTGAATATCTTGGTATGTCTTCAGAGGAATATGAATCGTGGGTTCATGCTCCCGAAACTTTAAATTCTATCATTACAGCAAGAATAACAAATGTTCCGCTGATAAGTGTATTGAAACAGACTTATGATTTACCAATGGCTGCTAGAGCTAGTTCCCCTGAAGCAGCTAAGTTTCTCATGAAATGGCTTAAAACTGAAGATAATAAATGAGAACTGTTATAGTTCAAAATTATGCCAAAAGATTGCATGCTAAATACAAACTGACATTACCTGTTGATTTAGATGAATTAGCCAGAAAGTATGCAACCCTTAAATATATGACGATTCCTATGAGAATCGATGGTATATGTGCAGACTTAAAAAGTTCAGTGAAGAAGACTCGTATTTATGTAAATAGTGAAATGCCGGTAAAGCGCCAAAGATTTACCTTAGCTCACGAAATTGGGCATGTCATAATACCTTGGCATACAGGAACAATATTTGACCTAACAACTATTACACAGAATGATAGTTCAGTTGATTATTGGGAAATGGAACAAGAGGCTAATTCATTTGCAACAGAATTGCTAATGCCCTCTAATTGGATCAATGTTCTAACTGAAGGTGATTTAACTAACCTTTCTCGGATTCACAAAACTGTAGTTGATACTGCGGGTGTTTCTGATATTGCTGCTTGTTTACGTTTAATTCAATTTTTACCACCGGGTTATGTATTTGTAGCTGTTGATCAAAGAAATTATGTTCAATATTCTGGTAGGAGCCAAGGAACTGTAGCCCCAGCGTTATCAAATGGTGATTTATTCAATATTAAGAAGCATTACTCCTATTGTGATAAAATATCCCATGTAGAAACAATGTCTGGTGCTTTTTATTGGTTTCAATTACCAGCAGAAATAGAACTTCCTGAAAATAATAATGATTGTGATTGGCGTACTATATTGGAATCTATTTTTGATGATTTAATATTAGAGATGCCTGCACAAGTTAAATTGACACAACAACTAAACGGTGTACTTGGTTTTGCAAATAGTATTGTGAAACGAGGAAATCAAACTAAAGAAAATCTTTATAGTGCATGCATTCAAAGGCTCGAACGAAAAGAGAACTTATTTCCTTTAACTGATCATCCTGCGTTTTCAGCGTTTTTAGTGGCTAAAATAAATGATCTTTTTGCTAAAAATTTAGATGGTAAATAGTCCTCACTAATTTAGTGGAGGCAGGCTAACATTTATAAAAAAATATGCACTAACAAGCCTCGGTCCACAAACGCGTTTTCCTTCTTAAAAAATCTAAATTCAACTCTGAACTAGAGACCGTTGAAGAAAATAACGTGAACAGGCCATATCCTCTCTCGCACATTTATGTGCTTCAAGGCATTCAGAAATCCAGTCTATCAAAGCCCGCAAATTTAGTGGAGTCAGGGTAAACTTTTATAAAAAGTAAATTGAAACACTGGCTTTTCTAACACGTTTATGTTCAAAAACGAGCTAGTCTCTGCTTGAAAATGCCTAAATTCAACTCTGAAATTGAGGCCGTTGAAGAAAATAGCGTGAAGCTCACATGGATGTGAGCTTAGCTTTCGCGGTACAGGATGTACCATCGGAAGCGTTAGCATTTTTGAATAAGGCCGAGGTAGGATTCAAATGAGGTTTCAAGCTGGATAAATTTCCGTGGCAATTTTTTCGCTGCTGTTGTTTGGTTAAATAGCGAAAATGTTGCCGGAACGGCTGGGGTGATCCAAGAGGGGATTGCTGTTGATCCCCTTTTGGCCCGTGCAGGGTGGAACCTTGCGATGTTAGTCTGGTGTGGGCGAAGCGCCACGACGTTAGTGGCCGCAGGCCATCAATACCAAACATAAAAGAATAAACCTAGATCCCGGCTACAAGCATTACCGGGATGACGAGAAGGTTATCCACAAATATATCAGCAAGGTTAATTTGACCACTGTGCATATGCTAATGCCATTGTTTGGACTCTGCGATAATAAACCAATTATTCCAAATAATTCAGGCTGCCAATGGCAGCCTGAATGTTATGTACTTAACGAGTGTTAAGACTCGCAGTGGTTACTTGCCATCAAAGGTAAACGACTGACCTGCAAGAGTGGCTTCAAACATTAACCCACCCTTTGCGGCGGTAAATATCGCCATACCATTAATATAGGCTGCTGCAGCGGCATGATTACTGCCTGCTTGTCCTGCGCCTGCTGAATTACCTGTGGTACCTACTTGCGCATTGGCACCAACGTTAATTGCCACTGCTGACGCTTGCGCGCTAAATTCAAAGCTACCGCTGGTGAACTCATTATAAGCTTTGGCATCTTTAAAGAAGATAATTTCACTATAGGCTTGTCCACCTAACTGAAAACCAATGGATAGCTGGGTTAATGTGGAATCCCCCATATAAGCATCGCTTTGGTATACACGACCATTACCATATGCGGCACCAATCCCGATGCCGCCTTTGGCTACGGTAGGGAAGACGGCATAACCGTAAGCCGTATCAAATAAATGTCGGCTTTCATTGGCCTTTTTAAAATTAGTGATGGCATCGTTATAAGCATCTTCGTCTGCAAAACTAGGAGCTGAAAACGCGAAGCTTAATAACACGAGTAAACTGGAAACAACTAAGCTAATTGAACGTTTCATAAATAACCTCGGTGACTAAATTGTCATGGTAAAACTCACCTTAGAGTAGCATAACCCTTAATTGGCGCGAGTTAATAAACATTTATACTTGGCGAGCATTGGTAAAACAGTGATCATTATTTTTAGGGTGATGAGCACGGGAAAATCAGTCTGTTTTCTGCCTAGCTAATCCTTTTTTTTATCCCTATCTATAACTGAGTTATCGTTTGGGTCGCTCTCATCTTCATCGCCCATTAGATGGTGCAAATAAGTTATTTCTTCCTCATCGAGTAGCGGATCAGTGTGCGGCTCTTTGGTTGGTGGCGTAGCTTGACTGGTGGCATTGAGCGATCCGCGCAAATAGGCCGAACGGGTGACTTGTTGGATGCCATATAATGCAAACACATATACGGTCAGTAATAGGCTTAAACGCGTTACCGCTTGGGTTAATAATAAAACTGAGTCGCCTAAGTAAAACGGTAAGTAGACCAACACGATACGCAATACCCAATTAATGAGAATGCCGATGGTTAATACACTTAGCCAGCGAAATCGAATCACTTGTAAGTTAGGCTGCCTATTGGCCAAATATTGTGGGCGATAACGGGATAATAAACGATAAATAGCCCAGAAATACCCAAAGGTTTGTAGCATTAATAGGATGGGTAAAACCATGGCTAATAGATTAATACTGCTTATTTCCCCCAGAGTTCCAATGCTGTTATTTGAGTTTTTGGGATCGATACCAATATGAAATAATATGGTTGAACTGGTGACTAATGCAATGATGATGGCAAAGCCAAAATGTTTGATTAACAGTGGTTGATAATCTTGTGCTGTTAGGCTGCTTTTACAATATAAATACAGCATTGGCATTAGCAGAAAATAGATTGGAATAAACAGCGTAAGTGTTAAATGTATCGGGATAGGGGTGGTTTCTGGGGTCAACAAACCCGTTAAAAAATAACAGCCGATAAGTAAAAAGATCCCAGCCAGCAGGCTATGGCTGCGGGTGGCACTTTGGTAAATATAATGAACATACAAGCCGACTCCAAGACAATGAATGCCTCCGAGCAAGGAGAGCCACCAGTATGTTTGAATGAATAAATCGTTAAATTGGTTCATTTTCACTCTCTTTGACGATAGTGAATACTAACCTACTTTGTGTAAACCGAGTAGTTCTCGGTTATTAACTTTGCTTTAATTTACGTAAATGTCTGTTTGAGACTCTTTCTGGTGGTAGACCTGGTGCCGGTTTGCGTTCTGCCAATAAATGCTTAATGGCAAAAATTGGATGAGGCAATAACATTCTTGGTCCTGCATACATCATGATTTCTCGTGCTCTTTGTTTCATATGAGGTTTGTAGCAATGTACAGGGCATTTATTACACGTCGGTTTATCTTGGCCGTAGGGGCAACGATCGAGTCGAGTATTGGCATAGCTTAAAAACTCGCTACATTGCAGGCATACACCTTGGGAGGGTTTAAGAGGATGGTGCGCTTTACAGTAGATTTCGACCATTGCTTGCATGGTTCGAAATTCGTAGAGGAGCTTGCCACTTAATAGTTCTGTATCAGCCATAGCGTTATCTCTTATTAAATACCTTAGTAAAACAGTCGGATATTTAATAGTGTAAGCTTGCCAGTAGTAGCAGACAAACTCCGTTTATTTAACTTTGATCTTAGGCTCAAAATGTCCTTTTTTTGAGGTTGGGATCGCAAAAATGATTAAAACTGATGTGAAATGGTGAGTAGTCTACGACTTGTTACAGATTAAAATAGATAAATACTTGATTTTATAGTGTACATTGAAATAATAATGGCTAGTGCTTAAAAAAACAGCGCGGTATCATTAAAACCATTACATTGCCTCACAATGAATGCAGTTGTGAGTGAGATAAAATAATGTGCTCTGGCACATAATCAGCAAGGTGGAAGCCTAATGAAGGTAATTTTAACTGTCATATTGATTGCAATTGCTCTGTATTTATATAGACGTACTCAAGCTGTGGCAAAACAAGAACGTGATAAAACCGATCGTAATGCCACATCGCATTCATCTAGTGAGGTTGCTCAACCTTCAACGGCAGCAGACGATACGACTATGGCAGAATCTGAGCATGTCGGTATGGATAAGTCGGCAGCAGATGAGGTATTAACTGAGGCTACCCTGAAGACCGATGAACTTGTTTCTGTTGATGTAGATCTTGTTGATCCTGTTAACGAGTCCAGCAAAAAATCGAAAACGCCAGCGGAGCAGGTTAGTGAGCCTGTTGATGTTGTCGAAATTGCTCCGGAAGCGATCCTTGAATCCGAAAGTAAAGTAACTGACGTGGTTTCTGAGCCTGAAGTTGTCCCCAAGGATGTTGCCGCGGTGGCTGACGTGAGCAAAGCGAGCGTTAGCAAGGCAGATGTCGAGCCTGAAGTGTCTACTACAACAGCCGTTGATGCGCCAAGTGATCAAGGCTTGTCCTTGAACCTAAACCGTGTTGAAGGCGATTGGGCCAGCGAAAGTTTTCTGCAACAGATTGATGCTGCCAACAACGCTAACGATCTTCAAAGCCAGCATAATGGCTTAGCCAGTGTGATTAATCATTGCTATAAAATGCGTAAACAGGCCGATTATTGCCAATATGGTGCGGCGTTACAGTTGACCTATTTAGATTTATATCGCTCATTACATCAACAATATGTTTCTCAAAAAAGCACTGATGAAATCAAATCGCCAGCGTTTATGCAGTTATCGACATTGTTAAATGATGTAGGTCAGTTTGATGAAGCTATTAAGGTGTGCGAGCAAGCGCTTGAATATCAGCTAACCGACGGTACTGTCACTGGCTTTGAAGGACGCATAAAGCGAATCGAAAAGGCCAAAGCCAAAGCGAACTAACAGGCTAATCAATACTGTTGGATGGATATCAGGTATGATATTCAAAAGGAAAGCGGACCTTGGTTCGCTTTTTTGTTGCTTCAAATCCAATGCTTTCAAGGTTTAAAATGACATTAATGACTCGTACATTAACAAAAACATTGCTGCTTACTGCCACTGCGATTTTACTGGCCGGTTGTATTCGTACACCCGAATGGACCTTATTTTATGTTGCAGACAGAACGCCTATACCGACGACAATAGTACTGCAAGACCACATTTCTGGTTATTACGATTCATTGGAGCAATGCCAAGCTAAAGGCGCCGGAATGTTACGTTTACAAGCCTCGTCAGTGCCAGCAGAACAAGCATTTGTATGTGGAGAGTTGTGTCAGATAGATGAAAAGCAACAATTGCAGTGTAAAACTCAGGTTGTGGGTATAAAACATAATGCAGTTTAAGCAAGATTTCTTTGAACAATTAGAAGGCTTTTATTCGCAAGTTTATCCTTTACCCATCAGTAATCCTCATTGGCTGGGTTGGAGTGATGACGCGGCTCAATTAATTGGATTAGAAAAGCCCAATGCTGAACTGTTGATGCAATTATCGGCCAACTATGCGGCTCCGGGTGCCAGTTATTACGCTCAAGTTTATAGTGGCCATCAATTTGGTGGTTATACACCAAGATTGGGCGATGGTCGCTCAATTATATTAGGTGAAGCTATTGGTCCAAATGGGGCTTGGGATGTCGCGCTAAAAGGCGGTGGCCCAACACCGTATTCTCGTCAAGGTGATGGTCGGGCGGTAATGCGCTCAGCTGTACGGGAGTTTTTAGTATCCGAAGCCCTTGCTGCGCTAAATGTACCTACCAGCCGTGCGTTAGCGGTTATTGGTTCCGATTTGCCCGTATGGCGCGAAAGCCAAGAAACTGCCGCTATAACGGTACGCTTGGCTAAAAGCCACATTCGGTTTGGCCATTTTGAATATTTTTTTCATAGCGAGCAAGGTGATGCAGCCAAACTGACTCAATTAGTTAATTTTACCATTCAACAGCATTTTCCACATTTATCAACCGATGCCGCAGGTTACAAACAATGGTTTTATGAGGTAGTGCAGTCTACCGCTAAAATGATTGCCCATTGGCAGTCTGTTGGTTTTGCTCACGGGGTGATGAATACCGACAATATGTCGATACTCGGTGATACTTTCGATTTTGGCCCATTTGCTTTCTTAGACACTTTTAAAGAGGGCTTTATCTGTAATCACTCCGATCACGAGGGGCGTTATGCATTTGGCCAGCAACCGGGCATTGGATTGTGGAACCTCAAGCGTTTGGCACAAACATTAACGCCTATTATCGAGTCTGACGATTTAATCGCAGCGCTAAATACGTATCAATTTGAATTAGTTCAGCAGTATTTATTACTCATGCGCGCTAAGTTAGGGTTTTCTCAACCAAATCAAAGCCCAAATGCTATTAACGCAGAGGAACAGGCTGATCTCGGTAATAAAGATTTGCAGCTTGTGGGGCAATTAACCGGATTACTTGAAACTAATCAGCTTGATTACACCAATAGTTTACGCCGTTTTGGCCAGCTGGACCCGAGTAGTGCGCATTCTAGTTTACGGGACGATATGGTCGACCTTGCTGGTTTTGATACTTGGTATCAAGCTTATCAAAACCGAGTGGGTGAGGTTGCGGATGTGAACGTGTGGCAATGTGAGCGTAATAGTGCCAACCCTAAATATATTTTGCGCAATTACCTCGCCCAAGAAGCCATTATCGCGATTGAAGAAAATGGCGACAACAGCAAATTATTGCAACTTCAACAACTTTTACGTCGTCCTTTTGACGAACAACCCGAGATGGAAGATTTTGCCAAACGCCCACCCCAATGGGGACAAGGCTTAATTATGTCTTGTAGCAGTTAATTGATGTATTTTATCTGAGTCGATTATGAAATTATTGTCAGCCAAATTAGATCCAGCAGCATTAAGTATTGTTATTCAAGCTGAAGTGGATTTTGAGCAATTTGAACAATTTGCAGAACCGCTAGCGGCTGCACTTGATTGTGACATTCGTGAGCGCCAATGGGGCGCAGATCGTCACCAATGGTTACTGAATTTTGAAGGCAGCCCTTTATGGTTACATTATGAGTTTTATGGTGATATTTGTTGGATTTCCACCGATAGCGCAAACGAGTTAGACGTATTAGCGTTTTTATTAACGCTACTTGCCCCACATATTCAAACTGCTTAAGAAGGTATACATGGACAACGGTACAGGCGCAGAGTTTCATTTTCAGGCATTGAGACCCGATCTCATTTTAGATGCCATCGAAAGCATCGGCGTCTTCCCTGAGACAGGGCTATTAGCATTAAACAGTTACGAAAATCGGGTGTACCAATTCCGCTGCGATCAAGGCATTCGTTATGTGGTGAAGTTTTATCGACCACATCGTTGGAGTAATGAACAAATCCAAGAAGAGCACGATTATGCCTTAGCTTTAGCGGCTGAAGATATTCCTATTGCTGTTCCTGTGGTTATTGAAGGTAAAACCTTATTTGAGTATCAAGGTTATCGTTTTGGTCTCTTTCCGTCTATTGGCGGGCGCGCATTTGAAGTAGACAATCTTGAACAACTTGAATCGGTTGGCCGCTTTATTGGCCGAATTCATCAATATGGCGCAATGCAGCCTTTTAAATATCGTGAATCGCTGACCCCTGCCATTTTGGGAGATGAGTCTTATCGCTATTTACGTGAAAGTGGTATTGTTGCCAGTTCGATGCAAACGGCTTTTTTTACCGTTGTAGAGCAAGTTTTAGAGAAAGCCAAGCAGATATGGCAGCAGCACAATTTTACCTCTATACGCCTGCACGGAGATTTACACCCTAGTAATATTTTATGGACACCAGACGGACCTGGATTTGTTGACTTAGACGATGCCAGGCAAGGGCCCGCAGTACAAGATTTATGGATGATGTTGACTGGCGATCGTCAGCAGCAATTATTACAAATTGATATTTTATTAGAGGGATATCAAGAGTTTTGTGATTTTGATGCGAAACAGTTGGCACTCATTGAGCCATTAAGGGCATTCAGGATGGTGCACTATAATGCGTGGTTAGCCAAGCGCTGGGATGACCCTGCATTCCCGATGAATTTCCCATGGTTTGGCGATATTAAGTATTGGGAGCAACAAACACTGGCGTTTAAAGAGCAGTTATCTGCGCTTAATGAGCCGCCATTGAGTTTACCTAGTTTTAATTAACATTATTTCATAATCACTACCTAATAGTATTTAGTTACAAATACAATTGGCTAGCGATTGAGTTACAGGCTAACGCTAGACTATGATAGAGCCAGCGTATTTATATTTTTGCCTATTTAGAAGGAAGTAAAATGAAAAAAGCATTACTGATGGCTGCTGCACTACTGCTAGCGCCGATGGCTGCGATGGCTGCCGATTATAAAGAAGGTGTACATTACACTGTGATTAATGACGGCCCTGAAACAGCCAAGCCAGAAATTACTGAGTTTTTCTCATTCTATTGTCCGCATTGTTTTAATTTTTCTAAAACAGTAGTACCTAAAATTGAAGCGAACTTACCTGAAGGTGTGGCATTTAATCAGTCGCACGTTGAGTTTATTGGTCGTGATATGGGCGTAGAAATGTCTCGTGCCTTTGCGGTCGCTCAGCAGCTAAATGTTGAGAAAAAAATGGATGCAGCTCTATTTACTGCTATCCACGACAAGCGTCAGCAATTTACTCGCCCAGACGATATCAGAGCAATATTTATCGCTAATGGCGTAGATGGTAAAGCTTATGATGCAGCGGCAAGTTCATTTATGGTGAACGCTCAGATGTCGAAAATGAAGCGTGATACTGAAAATGCTAAAATTTCTGGTGTACCAACATTAGTGGTTAACGGTAAATATCGCGTAGAAACCAGCTCGATTAAGTCTTATGACGAATTAATTGATATCGCATTTTACTTAACATCAATGAACAAAAAGTAATCTACACAACTTATGTTTGTTAAATGAGGAGCTTCGGCTCCTTTTTTGTTGTCCAAATTTTAACAAAGGGTATTGGAGAGTACTGACACTTATGAAGAAGAGGCGACGCTGTTATTTAGGCGGATTGTTGATTAGCGCGCAGTGGAAGTTTATCGCAGGCAAAAAAAAACCGTATGTCTATAAAAGACAATACGGAGATGAGTCAAGTGACTCTTTTTTACCCTGAGTAACGTCAAAGATCTTAACATGGTGTCAAAATATTGGCAAGTGGCATTAAACTGTCATTTTTATTTTTTTCGATGGATCTGAACAATAAAAATAACCTATTAATGAAACTCTTTTGGCTTCGGGTGGTCAAATTCGATGACATTGAAGTTGTGCTTAACAAGAAAGTGAATAGTGGTTTTATATCTGCTTTGGACATTTACATTTCTTATTTATACATGGCTTATCGTCGTTATTTCATTGCACCTCAGTGCATGTTATTTTCTTGGAGGAAGTCGTATGAGAATGTTCCCTGTTTATGCACCTAAACTGATAGTTAAGCATGCCAGGATTTTTTTGAGTGGCGTTATTTGGGTAAAAGACTTAGGGTTGATCGAGTTTGATAAGGGGCGTTTTTTGCAGACGAAAAAAAGCCTGCCGGAAGTTAAGCAGGCTATCAGCGAATTAAATGCTTTGATTGAAATACAATCAAAACAGCATTAATCCATTTAGATTTCGTTATTCAATAAACCAACAAGGCCGTTGACCTTATCACTCCAAGAGTTTAGGTCTTGCTGCAATTGTTGGTTTTTTTGTGTCAATTCTTGTTGCTGTGAAAGCAACGCTTCGTTCTTTTGCTTCTCTTCATCAAGCTCCATTTTTAGTAGCTCAATATTTTCGAGAGTTGCCTGGATTTTGGTTTCCAGTTGGGACAATAATTCGAGGCTCATGGGGAGTCCTATACGTTTCTGGATGGAATCCCGATTCTAGCAGTGACAAGGCCTATAGGAATAGCCTTTAAAACTAAGTGGCTAAAATATATTCAATAAATCGTACTATATTGTGCTTTATCTGAGATCGCGCTATTTTCATCTGCTAACCAAGACAGTAAAAGACCTTTTTATGACAATTACCCGACTCGATGTTAACACTCGTATGAGCAGTATTGTGATCCACAATAATACCGTTTATCTGTGTGGGCAGGTGGCTAAAGACAAGTTCACCGACATTAATACCCAAACTATTACCATGCTAGAAGAGGTCGAAAGCTTACTCGCACAATCTGGTAGTCGACGCGATCATATTTTATCAGCCACTATTTACCTTAAAGACATGGCCGATTACGATGCTATGAATCAAGTGTGGGACAGCTGGTTGCCTAAGGGGCATGCACCTGCAAGAGCTTGTGTGCAAGCAGCGATTGCCGAGCCAGAATATTTGGTTGAAATATCGGTAATAGCGGCAGTGGTAAGTTAGCCATTAATGGTTAA
This sequence comes from Shewanella sp. SG44-2, assembly GCF_014164215.1. Classification (NCBI taxonomy): domain Bacteria; kingdom Pseudomonadati; phylum Pseudomonadota; class Gammaproteobacteria; order Alteromonadales; family Shewanellaceae; genus Shewanella; species Shewanella sp. SG44-2. The sequence continues at coordinate 39,597 of NZ_JACJEU010000030.1, read as the reverse complement.
TCATCCTGATGACAATAGACTGATTTATTTTGATTGATCCATTGTGATTGGCTTGAGATAAAATGATAGATGCACTGACAGTTTGTCTGTTGCAGTATGAATAAATATATTGATGCTTGTTACGTTCAATTGACGTATTTTGATTTAGGATCTAGGGCTGCGACTTGACATTAATCTCTAGCCTCCATAGTCTGCAAGCTCAGTTTTTAAGGTGGTATGCAATGGACATAAAATATAATTTAAAATCAGCGTCAGAGCGCCGCACAGAACCATTTAAGCCAGAAGGCGATGTAGGTTTCGGTAAGCTTCGTACTGATCACATGTTTTTGATGGATTATCGTGATGGTCAATGGTGCGATCCGCGCATAGTCCCTTACGGTCCGTTTGAAATGGCACCAGGTGCAATGTCATTGCATTATGGCCAATCGATTTTTGAAGGCGCTAAAGCCTTTATGCACGAAGACGGCGAGATTTACACCTTCCGCTTAAACAAAAATGCTGAGCGCATGAACCGTTCTGCCGATATCGTGTGTATTCCCAATATCGATGAAAGCATGCAAGTAAAGGCTATCAATGCCCTTATTGATGTTGACCGTTTATGGTTCCCACAGCAACAAGGCGCGTGTTTATACATTCGACCTTTTATTTTTGCAACAGAAGATCGTTTGTCTGTTAGCCCTAGTCAACAATATACATTCTGCGTAATGCTAAGCCCATCTGGAGCGTATTATGCCTCTGGGGTTAATAATGGTATTCGCTTGTTAATCAGTACTAAGTACCACCGTGCAGTATCTGGTGGTACTGGAGCTTCAAAAGCTGCTGGTAACTATGCAGCCTCACTGCGTGCAGGTAAAGCGGCTGTAGAATATGGCGCATCGCAGGTATTGTATTTAGATTCAACCAATACTCAAATTGAAGAAGCTGGCGCGATGAATCACTTCCACATTTTAAAAGATGGCACTGTGATTATTCCAACGTTCACTGATACCATTTTAAAATCCATTACCTCTCAGTCCATTATGGAACTTGGGAATATGCTGGGTTGTGAGGTGAGACAAGAGACGGTGATGTTAGATAAGTTCATTGCTGATATTGAAGCGGGTGAAATTATTGAAGCGGGTGGATTTGGTACAGCTGCAGTGGTATCGCCTGTAAGCTCATATATCTTCGAAGATGGCCGAATTTTGACGGTTGGCGACGGTAAAGTAGGTCCCAATATTCAGCGTATTTATAAGCTGTTTACTGATCTACAAAAAGGCAACGTTGCTGCACCGCAAGGCTGGGTAAAACGCGTTGAACGTGTTGCTCCGTAGTTTATTTAATCAATAAAATACACTTAAAAGCTCCTAAATGGAGCTTTTATTTTGCCTTATGAATGGCTAACCTCTGATTTGTCTTGCGTTAATAATGCCAGGCAATCAACCGCACTCAGTGGTTTACTGAGCAAGAAGCCTTGCACTTGATCACAACCTCCCTCACGTAAGAAATTCAATTGCGCTTGGGTTTCAACGCCTTCAGCCACAACGTTAAGCTCTAAACTGTGGGCCAAGGTTATAATGGCGCTAGTGATGGCAGCATCGTCAGGATCTTCAGTTATATCACGCACAAACTCACGATCAATCTTCAAGGTATCAATTGGGAAGCGTTTCAAATAGCTTAAGCTTGAGTATCCGGTACCAAAGTCATCAATAGCAATGGTCAAACCTAAGGCTTTGAGCTGCGATAACACGGTCACTGAATCTTGTGGGTTACCCATAATCATTGACTCGGTTAATTCGAGTTCTAGAGCACTTGCCGGTAATCCAGATACCGCTAATGCGACTTCTATAGTCGAAATGATATCGGCCTTCAATTGTCTGGCTGAAAGGTTAACGGCAATAGAGATATGCTCAAACCCTTGTTGGTGCCATTGCGCCAGTTGGTTACAGGCTTGTTGAATAGCCCAATGACCAATCTGATTAATGATGCCTGTTTCTTCTGCTAGCGGAATAAACTCAACCGGTGAAATAAAACCAAGTTCTGGGCTTTCCCAGCGCATTAACGCTTCCAGTCCGATAATTTTTTCAGTTTTTACATCATATTTAGGTTGATAAACCAAATATAGCTCATTGTCTTGAATCGCTTTTTTAAGACCAGCCTCTAACTGAACATGACGTGTTGCATATTGGTTTAATTGCTCGGTATAAAATTGGAAATTATTGCGTCCCAGTGATTTTGCGTGATACATGGCGGTATCAGCATACTTAATTAATGAGGTGGTATCATCTGCATCTTCTGGGTACAAACTGATACCAATAGACGGTGAGATCGTCAGTATTTTATCATCAAGTAAAAAAGGTGTTTGAAAAGCATGTAACACTTTTTCGGCAATAATGGTGGCGGCTTTCGTTTTGGCAACGCCTTCTAAAATAATGGTAAATTCATCCCCACCTAAGCGTGCAACAGTATCACCATCTCGAACTGCATTTTGCAGGCGATGTGCGACGGCTTTAAGCAGTAAATCACCGATGTGGTGCCCCATTGAATCATTGATATGTTTAAATCGGTCAAGGTCTAAAAATAACAATGCCACGATGCTATTGGCACGGTGTGCTTTAGTCACGGCTTGATTGAGCCGGTCCTGGAATAAAGTGCGGTTAGGCAGTCCTGTCAGTGGATCGAAGTTAGCCAGTACTCGTAAATCTTCTTCGGCTTTTTTACGTGCTGTAATATCGGTGAATACTGCCACAAAGTGACTTGTTTCACCTTTATTATCGATAACTTGGTTGATTTCTAGCCATGCAAGAATGCCGCGACGGTTGCGGGTTCTAATGTGAATTTCACCGGCCCAATGTTTGTGTCTTAATAGTTGGGTTTCAACTGAGTTATAAAACTCGCGCGACTGCTTTCCCATGGTTAAAAACAAGAAATGCTTACCGACAACATCACGGTGTTTAAAGCCAGTAATGCGGCTAAATGCTGGATTTATTGAGCGTATTTGATAGTCCAGTTCACCGACGACAACGGCTTCGTTCATGCTAAACAGTACTTGTGATGATAGCTTAAGTTCGTTTTCTGTGATCTTTCGGCTAGTAATGTCTTTATGAGTTCCGGCCATTCGCACTGGAATATTATTGCTATCACGTTCAACAATTTGGCCACGGTCGAGCACCCAAGCCCATTGTCCGGGTTTAGTTTCAACGCGATACTCTGCTTCAAAAAACTCACTTTCACCATTGAGGTGATCGTTAAGCAATTTTTGAACTCGTGGTCTGTCTTCCGGATCAATGTTTTTAATCAATAATTGATCTTTTAACGAAAAACTCATCGGCTCGACCATGTTGGTGCGATAGACTTTATCGTCTTTAATGTTCCAGTCCCACATTCCGTCGCCAGAGGCCCAAAGTGCCAGTTTTAGTCGCTCTTCAGAGGCGCGAATACTGTTATCAAATTCGCGCTGCTTGGCCACTTTTTTCTGTCTTGCATAAAAAAACCAAATAATAATCAATAACCCGACTGTCACATACAGTATGTAGGCTGTGCTGGTCATATACATTGGTGGCACTACTGACACATTTACATTGAGGGTGTATTCACTGTATCTATTCGTTCCTAGCGCATGGCGAACCGCTAATTTGTATTCACCCGGTGGTAGGTTGGTATAAGTGATTTCGTTACCATGGGATAGTTCACGCCAATCGTTATCATAACCGTCTAAAAAGTAGCTAAAACGGCTTAATCCAGGGTAACTAAAATTGAGTGAGCCGATCTCAAAGCTGATGAGTTGTTGTTCATAAGGCATGATAATGCGCGGAGCATGGCTTAAGTCGCGAATAGGGTGTTGGGTTTCACCAATAGTGTATTTTGTCAGTGCCAGTTTGTTTTCAGCTCTTTGGCTTGGAATAGTGCTTGGATTAAACTGGTTAAGGCCTCGAATACCACCAAACCATAAGGTACCGTTAAGCTCTTTAAACTTGGCTGCACCATTAAACTCATTGGCTTGCAAACCTTCGAATTTATTATAGGAAATAAAGCTTCGAGTACTAGGAGTAAAACGTGAAACCCCCGAGTTAGTACTTAGCCACAAATCATGCTTATCGTCTTCTAAAATGGCATAAACCGTATTACTGCTGTTATCAGCATTGACGTCCATTCGTTCAAATTTAAACGTACCATATTCAACTGTTAGCTTGTCTATACCACCATGAGTGGCCACCCAAAAAACGCCATTTTCTGCCTGTAAAAAGTCTCTCACACGATTGTCACTAAGACTGTAAGGATTTTCTGAGTCATGGCTTAAAAAATCTAGTTTTCGTTCTTCAGCTGAAAGCCTAACCACTCCGCCCATTGTGCCGAGCCATAAATAACCCTGGCTAAAATAGAGCCTAATAATTTGGTATTTGAATGGTGAAAAATCAGCCTGAAAGCCAAAGTTATAAGCCATCATACGATTTGTATATTCAGAGATAAAATACAAACCTTGTGAGCTGGCTATCCATAAACGGTCTTTGTCATCAAAGGCTAAGCTGCGGATCTGGGTATCTGTTTGAAATTGTCCGTTTGCCGGTTTAATTTGCTGCAGGGTATTACTCTTATCTAAGGTAAACAGCCCTACATTGGTGGCAAACCACAGTACACCTTGTTTATCTTGTTTAATATCATGCACTATCAACGATAATTGTTCTGTTGGTATTGCTAATTTTTTTGCAAATAAATCGTTGATATAGTGATATTGGTTATCATTAGGGGCCAAATACTTAAGCCCCGCACCATCGGTACCTATCCATAGGCGTTGCTGTGTATCCCGCAAAATCACGCGGATCATGTTTGCCATGCCTGGAGCATTAGTTTGGTAGTCGTAAAAGTGGCTAAAATATTGATGGCTGAGATTCAGTTTATCGATGCCCGAATAACCTGTACCAATCCATAGGGTGCCGTTTTGATCTAGCATTAGGTTTTGCAGGGTATTAGCACTGATGGTATTGAGTTTTTGCGGATTATGCTTATAAAGCGTGCTCCGCCACTTACCATCAATAAAATCGAGTTTGAATAAGCCTGTATTGTTGCCGATAGCAAATATCTGATTGGCATTCACCACGACAAAATCAATAATCTTACGGTTATTACCCAAACCATTGTCATGCGACCATATTAATTCTTTTTTATGAGTATCGAGATTGTAACGCCAAATTTGGTTGTCGATGGCTAGCCAGACGGAATAAACAGAGCTGGATTTGATTTGGTTTACCGTCATATTGACCGGGATATCAAGCCGAATAATGGTATTACTATCAATGGCAAATGTGCCATGTGATTGAGTGCCTATGACAATATATTTATCGTCAATATTGGCAATGCTGGTTATATTTGGAGTGATATTATTGCCTAAACTGACAGGAATAATTTTTTCGGTTTTTAAGGATAATATGTACAGACCCGAACGCGTTCCCACCCATAAGGTATCTCCAATCACAGCAAGATGGGTTACCTGAAGCTCAGTTAAGCCTTGAGGTTGTTTAAACGCAGTGAATTCCCCTGTAGTGAGGTTGAGTCTATTGAGTCCATTGTTGAAGGTGCCTATCCATAAATCGCCGTCAGGTGACTGCAAAATATCTGTGATAAAATTGCCTGAGATAGAGTTGATATTTTTTGACTGTTTTAAGTATAAATCAAACTCAACACCATTATAGCTGTGTAGACCGTCTTGAGTTCCTATCCATAACATGCCAGAACTGTCCATAAACAGACGAGTAATTGAGTTTTGATTAAGGTCTCCCTCGGTACTGAAGTGATCAAACTTTACTTCAGTTAGGCTGTCATAAGGATCATTTTTTTGCGCTGAAACAGACACTGAAAAACTCAATGTTATGACTAAAATTAGCCAGTGTGTTAAAAGCGTGAATGCACGAAAATTCAAATTTCACCTATAAAAAATTCATTGGGAAGGCTGTGACAAATTTCAATTATATAAACAATAAAATGCTACATTAAGTCTTGCACATTTAATTGTTAATTCATTTTATCAATTTAGTTATCGATAAACTCTTTTTCCTTATAAAACTGACAGTTTTACACCTTCAACGCAACAGAAAATCGTCATTTGTCGGTTTTATGACAGTTTAATCTCTTTAATGCAGTTATTGCTGTTGGTAAGCTTTTATTATGTCATCAATTTGCTGATCTTTTTCGACCCAAAGCTGGTTCAACCAACGTTGAAATTCAACACGAGTTTCTGGGCTTGAAAAGTAAACTTCTGAATCCACTTTTGGCACAGGCAGAGTTTCAATACGAACCACAACTTTTTTAGTGCGTCCATGCATGACATTAGTCAGCACTTTTTCCGACGTTTCAGGATAAACCAAGGTGATATTTAATAAGCCGGTAAACTGTTCGCCCATTGCTGAGAGTGTAAAAGCTATCCCACTGGCTTTAGGACGTAATAAATGGCGATAAGGTGAATTCTGACGTAATCGTTTTTCTTCGGTAAACCGACTGCCTTCAACATAATTAATAATCGAGGTTGGCATGTGCTTAAAACGTTCGCAAGCTTTGCGGGTTGTTTGCAGATCTTTGCCTTTCAATTTAGGATTTTTTTTCAGCTTAGCTGCGCTAGTACGATCCATAAACGGCATGTCGAGCGCCCAGCAACCTAGCCCCATTATTGGTACATAAAGTAATTCTTTTTTCAAAAAAAACTTCAACATTGGGATATGGTTACGCAATAAATATGTTTGGGCTGCAATATCAAAGCCGCTGACATGATTACTGATCAGTAAATACCAACCGTTTGGGTCGAGTTTCTCTAACCCTTTTACATCCCATTCAATATTAGATATTAAATATAAAATACCGCCGTTACATGTGGCCCAAGACCACATAAAACGGTTCATTATTCGAGTTAGTAGTTGGCGTGCAGGCAAGAAAGGCAGTAATAATTTTGCTACCCCACCAATCGTTAATAATGTGCTCCACACAACAGTATTAATGATTAATAGCGACAGGCTGATAATAAACAGTATCGGACCAGGTAAAAAAGCCAGCATATGTCGTTAATCCTCTTGTTTTGCTTGTGAAGCAAAATTCTGTAATTGCAGGTCTTTTTCTAGCCATATTTGATTGAGCTGCTCTTGAAACTCAATTTTAAATTCGCGATCTTTTAGATAATCGCCACGCATACGCTGAGGGATATCAGTGATTTTAATGTCCACTCTTACTTCGGATAATCCACCACAAATATAGTGCCAATAAGTCGGTACGGTATCAGGATAATATATGGTGACATTAACCAGTTTATTAATGTGCTCTCCCATAGCGGAGAGTGCGAATGCCATTCCTCCAGCCTTAGGTTTTAAAAGGTGCTGAAAAGGTGACCCTTGTTTATCATGTTTAGCTTCCGTAAAACGTGTACCTTCAACAAAGTTCATAATACTCACAGGTTTCGTTTTAAATTTCTCACAGGCTTTGCGAGTAATTTCAATGTCTTTACCTTTCAACTTGGGATTTTTTCGTAACTGTGATGTGCTGTAACGGCGCATAAATGGAAAATCTAATGCCCACCAAGCGAGGCCGAGTACCGGGACAAAAATAAGTTCTTGTTTGAGGAAAAACTTTAAAAAGGGAATTTTGCGGTTAAATACTCGCTGTAAAATGAGGATGTCGACCCATGATTGATGGTTAGCAATAACCATATACCATTCTTGTTCAGAAAAAGATTGATCGCCTGTGACATGAATACGCATTGGATGAAAAATAGATTCCACTATCGTATTGACACTGATCCATGCCGTAGCGCAATTATCGAGAATATAGCTACAGATTTTTTGACAAATGCCAATCGGGATCAATTTAACAATACTGAACGCCAAGATAGGGATGGTCCAAAAAATGGTATTAAATAAATAGCATAAGAATGCAATTGAACCTTTGATTTTCGAAAGCAGCGACATTTTTCTCTCCTATTAAACGGAGGGCTATGTTACTCGTAGTCGCAGTTTTGCTCAATCTATACGATAGGTTAAATTACGTTTATTGCTGATTCAATTTTGCCAGTAATCGGTCCATGGCCCGATAACCAAGGGCTTGAGCAATGTGACTGCGCTCGGTAGTAGGGGATTGCTGCAAGTCGGCAATGGTGCGTGATACCCGTTGAATACGATGAAAACTACGTACTGACAACCCTAAGCTCACGACACTTTGTTCCAAAAAAGCCAGATCTGGCTGAGTAATCGCGCCATCTTGTTTGAGTTGTTTTGGGGTTAACTCACTGTTTAATACCCCAGAACGGCTGAGTTGTAGATCGCGTGCTTGCTTGACTCGCTTAGCTATTTCAACGCTAGACTCACTGGGCTGGTGTTGTTGGGTTAACGTACCTGCAGGAAGTTTGGGAACATCAACGGTTAAATCGAAGCGGTCTAAAAAAGGCCCCGATAAACGCGATAAGTAACGCTGAATTTGATCTGGGGTCGAACGTGCGCGCTCCGTATCACCGCAAGGGCTTGGGTTCATGGCGGCAATGAGTTGAAATCGACTTAAAAAGGTCAATTTTGCTGCGGCTCGAGAAATCTCTACTTGGCCAGTTTCTAAAGGCTCACGCAGACAATCCAGTACCTTACGAGGAAATTCTGCTATTTCATCAAGAAATAATATCCCACGATGCGCTAATGATATCTCACCTGGTTTGGGATGGCTGCCGCCACCAATCAGTGCAATAGATGATGATGTATGGTGCGGCGAGCGAAAAGGGCGATTAAGGAAGTTTTGCGGTTTTACATGTAATCCAGCGACAGAATGAATGGCGGCTACTTCAATGGCTTCGTCGTAGGTAAGTTTTGGCAGTAATGGGATAATTCGATTGGCTAACATACTTTTCCCCGTCCCTGGGGGGCCAATAAACAACATGTTATGTCCTCCGGCCGCGGCGATTTCAAGCCCGTGTTTGGCCTGATATTGGCCAATAACATCGCTCATGCACAGCGATGATTGCGCTTGAATTTCTTCTTCAATCCATTCGGGCAAGGTGTCGAGTAACGGTAATTGTGCTTGGCCGTGTAAAAATGCCGCTAAGTTTTGTAAGTGGGCGACAAAATAACTGTGCTTATAGCCAACGAGCTCTGCTTCATGGCGGTTTTCGATGGGCATAAAAAAATGGTGCTGATCATTGCGCGCGGCAATAATGGCTGGTAATAATCCACTGCAAGGGCGAATTTGCCCAGAAAGAGCCAGCTCACCCACAAATTCGCATTGGTGCAATGCTTTAGCTGGAACTTGATTTGATGCGGCGAGAATACCGACTGCAATAGGCAAATCATAGCGCCCACCTTGTTTGGGTAAATCTGCTGGGGCTAGGTTGACGGTAATTCTTTTCTGAGGGAATTCAAATCCTGCATTAATCAACGCACTTCTGACGCGCTCTTTGGCTTCTTTAACTGAGGTTTCCGGAAGCCCCACTAGATTAAATGCGGGTAAACCGTTGCTTAAATGAACTTCAACAGTGACTCTTGGCGCTTCTACACCGCAACTTGCTCGAGTAAATACACAGGCTATCGCCATCAACAATTCCTTTTGTTTGAATAATATACAAATGAATGGGTGGTTACAGTCTAGCAGCGATGTGTTTTTTTGCGTGATAAAGGCTAAATAAGTGAGATAAAGTTGTGCTTGTAAGCTAGTTTAAATGACTGATGTTGAGTAGAATACTGTCGCTTTATAGTTCGCAAGGACCAAGTATAAATAGGTCTGTTGTCGTGAAACACTATAATGATATTCCATCACTCGTTATTTCTATCTGCATTGAATCATTAGCCTTATTAATTTGAATGTTAATAAATGGCTGAGGTCTTGCATTTGCCCATTTTGCAACAAAGATATGTACATACATTCCTGATATTTTGGCTAGTATTCGGGTAAAGGTAAACTATGAGCCTCTCTGATAATTTATTGATCATCTTGTGCCTGATCGGCATTAGTTGTTTTTTTTCTATGTCTGAAATTGCCCTTGCGGCATCACGAAAAATGCGTTTGCAATTAATGGCCGATGAGGGCGATTTGCGCGCCGCAAAAGTGCTTAAACTTCAGGCCCATCCAGGCAGCTTTTTTACCGTGGTACAAATCGGACTCAATGCGGTCGCGATTATGGGCGGTATTGTGGGTGAATCGGCCTTTAGACCCCATTTTGAGCAATTACTGTTGCCTTTATTGGGCAATGAGTGGGGTTTACAGCTGAGTTTTATTTGTTCATTTGTGACGGTTACCTCGTTGTTTATTTTATTTGCTGATTTGATGCCTAAACGAATTGCGATGGTGATCCCAGAGCAAGTCGCGGTCACTTTTGTAATGCCAATTATTTTGTGTATTAAAGTGTTAAAGCCGTTTGTGTGGATTTTTAATGGCTTGGCCAATGCAATTTTTAAATTGTTGCAAGTTCCTACAGCACGTAACGACCAAGTCACCCATGATGATATTTACGCCATGATGACAGCAGGTACTGAAGCTGGGGTGATGGATAAAGGCGAACAACAAATGATGGAAAACGTGTTTGAAATGCAGTCTGTTTCGGTAACCTCTGCAATGACGGCGCGTGAAAGTTTAGTGTATTTTTTACTGCAAGACAGTGAAGATGATATTAAACAGAAAATTGCTAAAAATCCGCATAATAAGTTTCTCGTTTGTGATGGCCAACTGGACATGATCAAAGGTTTTGTTGATGCGAAAGAGTTGCTGATTAGGGTAATTAACGGCGAGAACATCACCTTAAAAGGCAGTACGTTAGTACATAACTGCCTTATTATTCCTGATACGTTGACTCTGTCAGAATCGATGGAATATTTTAAGAATAATCGTTCCGACTTTGCGGTGGTGATGAACGAATATGCATTGGTTGTCGGCATTGTGACCACCAACGATTTACAAAGTGCCGTTATGGGCGCGTGGTCATTACATGAAAGTGAAGAACAGATTGTTGCCCGTGATGGTAACTCTTGGTTAGTCGATGGGGTGACACCGATTACTGATGTAATGCGAGCATTTAATATTGAAGTGTTTCCGCATAATCAAAACTACGAAACCATTGCAGGTTTTATGATGTATATGTTGCGCAAAATTCCTAAACGTACTGATTTTGTCAATTATGCGGGTTACAAATTTGAGGTAGTCGATATTGATTCATACAAAGTCGACCAACTACTGGTTACTCGGCTAGACATTGAGATGCCGCCTCTGCCTTAAGTCAATTAGCATAAAAAATCTAACCGACACCATTAAATGATGTCTAAGAACGCACGAATGATAGGATCATTGGTGCGTTTTTCTTTACAGCAACAACCTAATTCAAATGGTGGGATCGGGATTGGCGAAGCTAGAGTTTGGATACGATCGCGTACCGGACTATTGTGGATCACCGCTTCTGGGCTTATACCAACACCACAGCCGAGCGCGACCATAGACACAATAGCCTCCTGACCAGAGACTTGGGCATAAATATTGGGTTTTATACCCATTTGCTTAAACCACAAATCAATCCTTTTTCTGCCGGGACCATGGTCCGGTACGATATAGGGTAGTTTAGCCCAGTCAATTTTTGCTTGGTTTACCCATTGCTGAACTTGGCATTGTATTGTGGGCGCAATGACGGAAATCGGTACTTTATCAATCGGGGTAAAATGCAGACTGGCAGGGAAAGCTTCCGGTAATGCAATAATCGCGATATCGGCGCGATTTTTTTGAATTTGGTTTACCGCATTGGCTGGATCTCCGGTGTTGAGATTGATATCGACATGGGGATGCTCACGTCTGAACCGATCTAACAGTGCCGGTAAATGGCTATAAGCTGCGGTAACTGAGCAATACAAATTAAGATTGCCACGTAAAAATTGCTGGCTTGGGTCAATACGACTGCGCAGTTGGGTCCATTCCGATAATGTTTGCTCTGCAAAACGTTTAAATTCAACGCCCGCGTGGGTAATAGTGACGCTTCGATTGTCACGGTCAAATAATTTACTGCCCACTTCATCTTCTAAACGCTGCAACGCACGGCTTAAGGTTGATGGGCTGACATGCGATTGCTCTGCTGTTTTGGCAAAATGCAGGCTATCGCATAAGTGTAAATACATTTTAAGTGAACGGATATCCATCACAGCACCTTCAAGCACGCATTAAGTTGAGTGTAAGTTAAATATTAGGTTAAGCATTCTATGTTGCATTAATTGCAACGTCATGTCCCGAATATATCATTTTAAGCAATCATATGCATGCGCTATAGTGACTTCAATCACAACGCTTAAGGTCGCTGACTTATAAGATGTTGAGTCCCAAATTACTAAATTTTATAGGTGGTATCAGATGGCTAACTATTTTAACTCTCTGAATTTACGTCAACAATTAGCTCAACTAGCACAATGCCGCTTTATGGACCGTACTGAATTCAGTGACGGTTGCCAATATATTAAAGATTGGAATATCGTGATTTTAGGTTGTGGCGCACAAGGCCTTAACCAAGGTTTAAACATGCGTGATTCAGGCCTAAATATTTCTTTTGCCTTACGTCCGCAAGCTATTGCTGAAAAGCGTGCATCGTGGCAAAAAGCCACCGATAACGGCTTTAAAGTCGGCACCTTTGAAGAGCTTATTCCTGCGGCTGATTTAGTGTTAAACCTTACACCAGACAAGCAACACACTAACGTCGTTAATGCGGTTATGCCATTAATGAAGCAGGGTGCTACGTTATCTTATTCGCATGGTTTCAATATCGTTGAAGAAGGCATGCAAGTTCGTCCTGATATTACTGTGGTTATGGTTGCACCAAAATGTCCAGCGACGGAAGTTCGTGAAGAATACAAGCGTGGTTTTGGCGTACCAACATTGATTGCAGTACACCCAGAAAATGATCCAAATGGTGATGGCTTAGCGATTGCTAAAGCTTATGCAAGTGCTACTGGTGGCGACCGTGCCGGTGTATTAATGTCATCGTTTGTGGCTGAAGTTAAGTCAGATTTGATGGGCGAGCAGACCATTTTGTGTGGCATGTTACAAACGGGTGCCATTTTAGGTTATGAGAAAATGGTCGCTGATGGTGTTGAACCTGGTTATGCCGGCAAGTTAATTCAGCAAGGTTGGGAGACTGTTACCGAAGCACTTAAGCACGGCGGCATTACCAACATGATGGATCGCTTATCAAACCCAGCTAAAATCAAAGCATTTGATATGGCTGAAGAGTTAAAGGTTATCCTTAAACCGTTGTTCGAAAAGCACATGGACGACATTATTAGCGGTGAGTTTTCTCGCACTATGATGGAAGATTGGGCTAATGATGACACCAACTTGTTACGTTGGAGAGCTGAAACTAACGAAACCGCATTTGAAAATGCGCCAGTGTCATCTGAACATATCGATGAACAAACCTATTTCGACAAAGGTATTTTCTTAGTAGCAATGATTAAAGCAGGTGTTGAGTTGGCGTTTGATACCATGGTTGCCGCAGGTATTGTTGAAGAGTCGGCTTACTATGAGTCGCTACATGAAACACCGTTAATTGCCAACACTATTGCGCGTAAGCGTTTATATGAAATGAACGTGGTTATTTCAGATACGGCTGAATACGGTTGTTATTTATTCAACCATGCAGCAGTACCGATGTTACGTGATTATGTTAACGCTATGTCATCTGAGTACTTAGGTGCTGGACTTAAAGACCAAGCAACAGGTGTTGATAATCTGCGCTTAATCGATGTAAATGATCAGATTCGTAATACAGAGGTTGAGTTTATCGGCGCTGAGTTACGTGGTTACATGACAGATATGAAAAGCATTGTTGAAGCAAGCTAACGTATAAATTGGCTGGTGAAGTACCTGTTCAGTGTTTTTTGCAACATGTTTATGTTGCCGTTGTCGGACAGGCATCAATCGAAACGTCTTAATCTTATTGATTGGGACGCTGAAAAAACAAATATTAGATTGAGTTCTAATTAATTATTAGTAGAACTCATACGTTAAGTTTTTGTTGTTGTTTGCATTGTCTCGGCAGGGAAGCTGAATTTTTTTTACAAAGGCAATTTTTTAGTTGTGTTCGGTAAATCTTTTATGGTACTTGTTAGTTATACCGTAACGTTATTTGAACATAACCAAACGAATTATTTAGAAACTTAGGATACTATCTAAAACATGTTAAACCACACAGCCATTCTCATTCTCGAAATTATTACCGTAGTGATTATTAAGTCACAGCGGGGGTGGCGTTTTGGCAACTAGACTGACCTAAGAGTCAAACAGATTGCAAAAACCCCCGCTCCGAAAGGACCGGGGGTTTTTTAGTTTTAGGCTTAAGTAAAACCACAGACCCAATATTACACAGTAGAGCAGCAGATACATTGACGAAGTAGAGAGCAACATATGGAAGCAGGACAGAAAATGCGCGGCGCGGATGCAGTAATCAAAGTACTAGCAGCACATGGTGTGACAACGGTATTTGGTTATCCTGGTGGGGCGATTATGCCAATCTATGACGCCCTTTACGGCGGTCCTGTAGAACACTTGCTTAGCCGTCATGAACAAGGTGCTGCATTTGCTGCTGTGGGATATGCTCGTGCGAGTGGTAAAACAGGAGTGTGTTTTGCAACATCAGGCCCAGGGGCCACTAATTTAATCACCTCACTTGCCGACGCTTTACTTGACTCGGTGCCGTTAGTTGCCATAACGGGCCAAGTGTCTACCAGTGTTATCGGTACTGATGCATTCCAAGAAATCGATGTATTAGGCATGTCGTTGTCATGCACCAAACACAGTTTTATGGTCACCGACATCAATGAGCTTATTCCCACCTTATATCGCGCTTTTGAAATTGCCGCCGAAGGACGTCCTGGTCCTGTGTTAGTTGATATACCCAAAGACATCCAACTTGCAGCATTAGAATACAAAACTCCCCTTCAAAGTGTTACTGATGAATTACAGCCTCAGGTTAGTGACTTAGATGCCGCCGCAGAGTTAATTAAGCACGCTAAAAAGCCTATGTTGTATGTTGGTGGCGGTGTGGGTATGGCTGGCGCCGTTGCGCATTTACGTCAGTTTATCGACACCACAGGCATTCCATCAGTGGCGACGTTAAAAGGTTTAGGCAGTATTGCACATGGCACTAAAGGTTATTTAGGCATGTTGGGTATGCACGGTGGCAAAGGGGCAAACCTTGCAGTGCAAGAATGTGATTTATTGATGGTGGTTGGCGCACGTTTTGATGACCGCGTTACCGGTCGGCTAGCGAGTTTTGCTAGTAATGCCAAAGTGTTGCATTTAGATATAGATGCCGCCGAAATTGGTAAATTACGTCAAGCTGACGTGGCGATAGCTGCTGAACTTAGCATAGTGTTACCTGCATTAACGGCCGCCGTTGCTGATAAGCTAGACATTGCTCAATGGCAAGCTGATGTAGAGGAGTTATCCCGTAAGCACCAATGGAATTACCAACATCCGGGTGATTTAATTTATGCGCCAGCGATGTTACGCCGTTTAGCCAATAAACTACCAGAAGACAGTGTTGTTGCTTGTGATGTCGGCCAGCATCAAATGTGGGTTGCACAGCACATGTGGTTCCGCCGTCCTGAAGATCATTTATCCAGTGCTGGCTTAGGTACTATGGGTTTCGGCTTACCTGCTGCTATTGGTGCCCAAGTTGCCCGACCTGATGCGACGGTGGTCACGGTCTCTGGTGATGGTTCGTTTATGATGAATGTTCAAGAATTGACCACCATTAAGCGCCGTAAATTGCCGGTAAAAATCTTACTGATTGATAATCAAAAACTGGGTATGGTTAAGCAATGGCAACAGTTATTTTTTGAAGAGCGTTACAGTGAAACAGACTTATCTGACAATCCTAACTTTGTCCTGATGGCATCAGCATTTGATATTCCAGGTCGAACGATAACGAGAGCAGATCAAGTTGAGCAAGGGTTAGATGATATGTTGAATAGTAGTGGTCCTTTTATGTTACATGTGTCGATTGATGATGCTTTTAACGTATGGCCTCTAGTGCCACCGGGTGCGAGTAATAGTGAGATGATGGACCAAATGGAGAAGCAAACATGATGCATGCATTAGAAATAACCGTTCAACAACGCCCTGAAGTACTGGAACGGGTGCTGCGTGTTACTCGCCATCGTGGTTTTAAAGTCACCCAGATGCAGGTTCGTATTAATGAAGACGCCAGCATGGCGGTCGACTTATGGGTTGAGGCCGAACGTGCCATTGAATTGCTCAGCAATCAGTTAGATAAATTAATCGATGTCACTCACTGTAAAGTGCTATCGGCGGCACCATTAAACCAAGTCGCCAACGGTTAAGGCTTACTATTAAGCCAAGCATGATTTAGTTAGATACTATTTAGTTAGAGATTGTGTAGTTAGAGATTGTGTAGTTAGAGATTATGTAGTTCGAGATTATTTTAGTCGTTATAAGGTTAATAAACCGATAACGCGCACCACATTAAACAAAGGATATTAGCAATGCCAAAATTACGTTCAGCTACCAGTACCGAAGGCCGCAACATGGCAGGCGCCCGCGCACTATGGCGTGCCACTGGCGTGAAAGAAAATGATTTTGGTAAACCTATCATAGCGATTGCCAATTCGTTCACTCAGTTTGTCCCTGGACATGTGCATTTAAAGAATATGGGATCATTGGTTGCAGGTGCCATTGAAGAAGCAGGCGGCATTGCCAAAGAATTTAATACTATTGCCGTAGATGACGGTATTGCGATGGGCCATGGCGGCATGCTGTATAGCTTACCGTCGCGCGAGTTAATTGCAGACAGTGTTGAATACATGGTCAATGCGCATTGTGCCGATGCATTAGTGTGTATTTCTAACTGCGACAAGATTACTCCTGGCATGTTAATGGCGGCGCTACGGTTAAATATTCCGGTGGTATTTGTATCCGGTGGGCCAATGGAAGCGGGTAAAACCAAGCTATCCGATCAAATTATTAAGCTTGATTTAGTTGATGCCATGATCGCTGGTGCAGACTCTAATGTCAGTGACGAAGACAGTAAGCAAATCGAACGCAGTGCTTGTCCTACTTGTGGGTCGTGCTCGGGTATGTTTACTGCTAATTCAATGAATTGTTTAACCGAAGCCTTAGGATTGTCATTACCAGGTAACGGTTCAATGTTAGCGACTCATGAAGACCGTCGTGAATTATTTTTAGAAGCCGGTCGCCGTGTAATGATGTTGGCAGAACGTTATTACAAGCATGACGATGAAACGGCATTGCCGCGCAATATTGCTTCATTTAAATCATTTGAAAATGCCATGGTACTCGATGTTGCGATGGGCGGTTCATCAAATACAGTGTTGCATTTAGTGGCTGCAGCGCAAGAGGCGGAAATTGACTTTACTATGGCGGATATTGATCGCATATCGCGCTTAGTGCCTCATCTATGTAAGGTTGCACCATCAACGCCTAAATATCATATGGAAGATGTTCACCGTGCTGGTGGGGTGATGGGTATTTTAGGCGAGTTAGATAGAGCTGGTTTAATCCATAACGATGTACCGCATGTGGCCGCAGACAATGGTGGCGATTTAAAATCAGTCTTAGCTAAGTACGACATTAAACAAACTAACGATCCAGATGTAATCCGCTTTTTTAGTGCCGGCCCTGCTGGTATTCCAACCACTAAAGCATTTAGCCAAAATTGTCGCTGGGATAGTGTTGATGACGACCGTGAAAATGGCTGTATTCGTTCGCGTGAGTTTGCCTTTAGTCAAGAAGGTGGCTTAGCCGTATTGTCAGGTAACGTTGCCGTTGATGGCTGTATTGTGAAGACGGCAGGGGTTGATGAGTCTAATTTAACTTTTGTTGGCAGTGCCCGCGTGTACGAAAGCCAAGATGATGCAGTTGCTGGTATTTTAGGCGGCGAAGTGGTTGAAGGCGATGTGGTGGTTATTCGCTACGAAGGCCCTAAAGGTGGCCCTGGTATGCAAGAAATGCTGTATCCAACAACCTATTTAAAATCTCGAGGTTTAGGCGCTAAGTGTGCGTTAATTACCGATGGTCGTTTTTCAGGTGGCACTTCTGGTTTGTCTATTGGCCACGTATCACCAGAAGCTGCATCAGGTGGCACTATTGCACTGATTGAAAATGGCGATCAAATTGCGATTGATATTCCCAAGCGTAGTATTCAACTTAATGTCAGTGAAGCAGAGCTTACTCAGCGTCGCACAGCCATGAATGCAAAAGGCCCTTTAGGTTGGAAGCCGGTGTCTCGTGAGCGTTATGTGTCATTAGCCCTTAAAGCTTATGCATTACTTGCAACCAGTGCAGATAAAGGTGCGGTACGCGATCGCACTAAGCTGGAGGGGTAATATGTTGGCTTTGGCGTCTCAAACTCAATTAGATTTAGCCCACTATTATTTACAGAAAATTTTACTATCGTCTGTATATGATGTGGCTAAAGTGACGCCACTGTCGAGCATGAATAAATTGTCTGCTCGCTTTGGTTGTCAGGTGTATTTAAAGCGTGAAGACATGCAACCAGTGCATTCGTTTAAGTTACGTGGGGCTTATAACCGTATCGCTGCCTTGACTCAAGATGAATGTAATAAAGGCGTAGTGTGTGCATCGGCGGGTAACCATGCCCAAGGTGTGGCAATGTCTGCCGCCAGCCGGGGTATTGATGCGATTATTGTTATGCCAAGTACCACGCCCGATATTAAAATTGATGCAGTAAAGCGCTTAGGTGGCACGGTAGTATTACACGGACAGGCGTTTGATCAAGCCAATGATTATGCAAAAAATCTGTCGGCAACAGAAGGGCGTGTTTATATCGCTCCGTTTGATGACGAAGCAGTTATTGCAGGCCAAGGCACAATTGCTCAAGAAATGGTGCAGCAGCAGCGTGATATTGAAATTGTGTTTGTACCCGTTGGCGGTGGTGGATTAATTGCCGGTATTGCTGCGTATTATAAAGCGGTCATGCCACAAGTGCGGATCATTGGAGTCGAGCCCGAAGATGCAGCATGTTTAAAGGCGGCATTAGAAGCCGATGAACCCGTGACGCTGGCCCAAGTTGGTTTGTTTGCTGATGGTGTGGCGGTTAAGAGAATAGGTGATGAACCATTTAGATTAGCACGCGAATATGTTGATGAAGTGGTTACCGTCACTTCCGATGAAATTTGCGCCGCGGTTAAAGATATATTTGAAGATACCCGTGCCATAGCAGAGCCAGCAGGAGCCTTGTCGATTGCAGGCCTTAAAAAATACATGGCGCAACAGGGTGACTCTATCGATGCACCGAAAAAAGTAGCGGCTATTTTGAGTGGCGCCAATGTTAATTTTCATAGTTTACGTTACGTGTCTGAACGCTGTGAATTAGCTGAGCAAAAAGAAGCGGTTTTAGCGGTAAAAATACCTGAAAAACCAGGCAGTTTTTTACGTTTTTGCGAGTTACTCGATAAACGGGTGATGACCGAGTTTAACTACCGCTTTAGTAGCCGTGATATGGCAGTGGTGTTTGCCGGCATTCGTCTTACCGGTGGCCAAGCAGAGCTAAGCGAGATTATTGCTAAACTTGAGTCGGAAGGCTTTGAAGTTCAAGATTTATCCCAAGATGAAACGGCTAAATTACATGTGCGTTATATGGTCGGCGGTCACCCACTTGAACCACTAGAGGAGCGCTTGTTTAGTTTTGAATTTCCTGAACATCCTGGGGCATTATTGAAGTTTTTAACCACTTTACAGAGTAAATGGAATATCAGTTTATTTCATTACCGTAACCATGGGGCAGCCTTTGGCAGGGTGTTAACTGGGTTTGAAGTTCCGGCTAAAGACGACGTGGCATTTGCACAGTTTTTAACTGAGTTAGGTTTCGTTTATCAAGAAGAAACCCACAGTCCGGCATATAAGCTCTTTTTAAATAGCGCTAAAGCAAAATCGTAAGTCATTTTTAACTGACCTGAACTAGGGGTAAGAGACGAAGATATGATAATAAAGATCATAGACTTAGACGTTTATCACTATCAAACTTGTCATTTGTTTTACTAACAAGGCGAATTGACGCGTCAATAGCGGGTCTATTGCAAGTTAATTCAACACCGTTAGTAAGACAAAGAGCTGTTTGAGAGGCGTTTGTTATCCCGAGTTCAGGTTGACTACCATTCTGAGGTGATTTAGTGCCTCAATGTGGTATTGTCAGTTCGCCTAAAACGAAAAAATATTCGTGGGTTTGTAGAAACTATTACCAACGACCACTAATAAGTTGATGTTAATGTATTTTGCAGCAACTGATTGGTATAGTTTGCTTTATATGTAGGGTACATTTTTCCAAATTCATACATAGTTATGAATTTTCGACCTCATTTTAAGGAGACTTTGATGTTACCCGTACCAACAATTCAAGCTTTTATGCCACCGCGCCGAATCTTAATGGGCCCAGGCCCATCTGACGTGTATCCCGAAGTGCTTGCGGCACAATCAAGGCCGACTATTGGCCACCTTGACCCATTATTTGTTGGCATGATGGATGAGCTAAAAAGCTTAATTCAATATGCTTTTCAAACCAAAAACGAAATGACCTTAGCTGTATCTGCTCCAGGCAGTGCAGGCATGGAAACCTGTTTTGTCAATTTAGTTGAACCAGGTGAAAAGGTAATCGTGTGTCGTAATGGGGTATTTGGTGAGCGCATGCGCCAAAACGTTGAGCGCGTTGGCGGTGTTGCGGTAGTCGTCGACAATGAATGGGGCGAACCTGTATGCCCAGATAAAGTTGAAGCTGCACTTGTCGCACATCCTGATGCCAAATTTTTAGCCTTTGTACATGCAGAAACCTCAACGGGTGCGCTGTCGGATGCCAAAACATTATGCACCTTGGCGCAATTACATGACTGTATCAGTATTGTTGATGCGGTGACCTCATTGGGTGGCGTTGAATTACTGGTGGATGAGTGGGGCATTGATGCCATTTATTCAGGCAGCCAAAAGTGCTTATCTTGTGTGCCTGGTTTATCTCCAGTGTCATTTTCACCTAAAGCCGTTGCTAAACTAAAAGCTCGTACCACCCAGGTGCAAAGTTGGTTTTTAGATCAAACCTTAGTGATGGGTTATTGGGGTAATGGCAATGGCGCTAAGCGCAGCTATCATCATACCGCACCCGTTAATGCATTATATGCCCTACATGAGTCTTTACGTTTGTTAGCCAATGAAGGGCTCGAAAATGCCTGGGCAAGACACCGTAAAATGCATCTGTTATTACGCGATGGATTAACCAAACTTGGATTGAAATTTGTGGTTGAAGAAGCGTCTCGTTTACCGCAACTTAATACCGTTTATATTCCAGATGGTGTTGATGACGCTGCAGTGCGTAAGCATTTATTGGAAGAATATAATTTAGAAATTGGTGCAGGCTTAGGCGCTTTAGCGGGTAAAGCATGGCGCATCGGCTTAATGGGCTATGGTGCCCGTCGTGAAAACGTCTCCCTTTGCTTACATGCACTAGAAGAGTCTCTTAACCAGAACTGAGGTTAACAAACTTAGTGGATATAAAAAAATGACGCTAAATAGCGTCATTTTTTATGTCTGTAAACTGAGTAAAAACGATTATAGAGTCAAAAATATCAATCGTTATCCCTCGTTCAGGTTAGTTACTCAGCAAACCTTTTTTCTAACTCATTCACTTGTGCTTGCAATGCTTCAAGCTTTTCGCGAGTTTTAAGCAACACGTGTTGCTGCACCTCAAACTCTTCGCGCGATACCACGTCCAGTTTCATCAATTGGTTTTGTAATATCTGCTTGCTGCGTTCTTCAAACTCACCTGCAAATTGCTTAACACCGCTGGGTAAGTTATCGCTTAGCTGCTTAGCGAGTTCTTCTATTTTCTTTGGATTAATCATGATGATTCCCTACTGAGACATTGATTTAATTGTAACCGAGGTAAGCGCTTTTCCAAACCCTAACTGTGATTTTTCGTTAACCGTCACCAGTTGATTCTGCTATGATCCGCCTTCGTTTAAGGCTAAGCAAGGTGTAATGATTAATGAAACTCAATCCAGGGCAAAATGAAGCCGTACATTATGTATCGGGTCCATGCTTAGTGCTCGCTGGCGCGGGGAGTGGTAAAACACGTGTAATCATTAATAAAATTGCTTACTTAGTTGAAAAATGTGGCTATAAAGCTCGCAATATTGCCGCAGTAACCTTTACCAACAAAGCCGCCCGAGAAATGAAAGAACGTGTTGCTCAGTCGATGGGCCGCAAAGAAGCGCGCGGATTATGGATTTCTACTTTTCATACATTAGGGCTCGAAATTATTAAGCGCGAACATAAAGTGCTTGGGCTTAAAGCGGGTTTTTCATTGTTTGATGATCAAGACACTTTCGCGTTATTAAAAGAACTGACCGAAGATGAGTTAGATGATGATAAAGACCTGATTAAATCTTTGGCATCAGCGATATCGAATTGGAAAGGGGGATTAGTGATCCCTCAGCAAGCAAAAAGTATGGCAAAAGACGAGCAAAGCCAATTATTTGCCATGTTATATGCTAGGTATGCTCAGCATATGAAGTCCTATAATGCGCTCGATTTTGATGACCTAATCTTAATTCCAACATTATTGTTGCGAATGAATGAAGAAGTGCGCACCCGTTGGCAAACTAAAATTCAGTACTTGCTGGTGGATGAGTATCAAGATACCAATACCAGCCAATATGAGTTAGTTAAGTTACTGGTGGGTGAGCGTGCACGTTTTACGGTGGTAGGTGATGATGATCAGTCCATTTACTCTTGGCGTGGTGCAAAGCCACAGAACCTAGTGTTATTAGGAACTGATTTTCCAAGACTTAAACTGATCAAATTAGAGCAAAACTATCGTTCAAGCCAACGAATTCTCCGAGCAGCAAATATTCTGATTGCTAACAACCCTCACGTGTACGACAAAGCGTTATTTAGTGAGTTAGCTTATGGTGAGCCATTAAGAGTATTAATTGCCGCTAACGAAGAGCAAGAAGCTGAGCGAGTGGTGGCGGAGATAATTCGACATAAGTTTGTTGGCCGAACTAAGTTTGGTGATTACGCCATTTTATATCGAGGTAATCATCAATCTCGTTTACTCGAACGATCGCTTATGACCAACCGTATTCCTTATAAGCTTAGTGGCGGTACTTCATTTTTCTCTCGTGCAGAAATTAAAGATATCATGGGGTATTTGCGTTTAGTGGTTAACCCGGACGATGACAATGCTTTTTTGCGGGTGGTTAACTTACCTAAGCGTGGTATTGGCCCTGCGTCGCTGGAGCGTTTAGGTAATTTTGCCAATCAAAAGCATATATCATTATTTGAAGCTATTTTTGATGTTGAACTCAATCATCATTTAGCGCCTGCAGCGGTTAACTCTTTATATCAGTTTGGTAAGTTTATTGTTGATACCGGTGAAGTCGCCTCGCGGGGTGAGCCTGTTGAAGCGATTAAACAGCTTATTCGTAAAATTAATTACGAAGATTATCTGTACGAAACGAGTACCAGCGCTAAAGCGGCTGAAATGAGGATGAAGAATATTTCGGAATTATACCGCTGGGTTACCGAAATGCTCGAAGGTGATGAGTTAGATGAACCTATGACTTTGCCAGAAGTGGTTACTCGATTAACCCTGCGCGACATGATGGAACGCAACAGCGAGGATGAGGGTGGCGATCAAGTTCAGTTAATGACGTTACATGCCTCTAAAGGACTGGAATATCCCTTTGTATTTATGGTGGGCGTTGAAGAGCGTATTTTGCCGCATCAGTCGAGCATTGACGAAGACAATGTTGATGAAGAACGACGTCTGGCGTACGTGGGTATTACCCGTGCACAACGTGAATTATGGTTTGTAATATGCCGTGAACGTCGCCAGTTTGGTGAAACGATGCGATGTGAGCCGAGCCGTTTTTTACTTGAGTTGCCTCAAGATGATTTAATTTGGGAAAACCGTAAGCCTGTTCAAACAGAAGAGCAGCGTGTCGAAACCAGTAAAAGTCACATCGCCAACATACGCGATATGTTTAAAAAATAGTGCTAATTGGGTTGGTCTTATTGATTAGGCACAGGCCTTATGTGGCTTTTTTTTTTCGTTAAATAATTTACTGATTGCTCGGCCTTGGCCACGTACATAGCCAAGTTCTAAAAACTGCCTTACTTGTTGTTGTGTGTCTACTGTGGTGGCGTACATATCGAAATTAAGTGTTTGTGCCGTCAGTTGGTAAGCTTTGACTAATTGTAACTGTTTGTCATTGAGTAAATGCTTACTGATGTCATCATCTAGCTTTAATGCCTTAATTGGTAAAAAACTCAGGCAACTGAGTGAGCTGTAACCTGTGCCATAGCCATCGATACCGATTTGCACGCCCAGTTGCGAGATAAGCTCGAAGCCATTGATGTGATTTTCGGTGTCTTGCACTAGTGCTTTTTCGTTAAAGAATAATATTAATTTCTCAAGATGGATGTGACTACTTTTAATGGTTTGCTTGAGATTGCGTAATACGAATTTATTTTTGATGTGCTGGCTGCTAATGGATAGATGTAAGTATACAGACGGTCCATATTTTGATTTAAGAAATTGATATTGCTCACTTAAGTGAGAAAATATATAACCGTCTATATTAAGTGTGAGCTGGTATTGTGCGGCAAGCTGCTTCATCTTGCCATGTTCAATTAAGCCTTGCTCGGGATGATGCCACTCAATGTGAGGTTCAATGGCAATGATTTCACCAGTAGTAAAATCGACCACTTCAACGTAGTTAATTTCAAATTCTTGTTGGTCTAAGGCCTTTTTAAAATCAATTTCCAATTCATGTTGTAGCTTAGATTGTGCGCTGAGTTTGTCGTCAAAAATAACATAACAACCTTTACCGTTGGCTTTAGCCTGATACATGGCAGCGTCAGCATCGCGTAGTAGTGACTCACTGGTGACTAATTTATTGCGTCCACTAAATGCAATTCCGATACTGGCACCTGAGATGAACTCTTGTTTGGCGAGCTGATAGGGCATCGACAACGCTTGTAAAATACGATCACTTACCTCGATAGCATCTTCCGTGGCGTTAATAGAATCCAGCAAAATAACAAATTCATCACCGCCCATTCTTGCTAGTGTGTCGTTTTCACGCACACATGACTTGATACGTTGTGCGGTTTCAATTAAAAAGCGATCGCCTTCGAGATGACCAAAAGAATCATTGATCACTTTGAACCGATCAAGATCGATAAATAATAATGCAAACTGATCTAATCCATGTCGGCGCAAGTGTTTTAATGCTTGTGATAATCGTTCCATTAAATAGCTGCGATTGGGTAAACCAGTCAGCCCATCATGCTGAGCATCGTGTAAGAGCTGATTTTCAATCTTACGGCGCTGATTGATTTCTTGTTGAAGATTGTTGTTCAGTTCAGCGAGTGCTTTAGTGCGTTTAACCACCTTATCTTCTAACTGCTCATGGCTGTTTTTGAGCGACTCAGTCGCCAATTTACGCTCAATAGCGTTGGCCATATGCTGGGATACGAATGTCAGTAGTTCTAGATCTTTCAATTGATAAATATGAGCGTCATCCAAGCTATAAATCGTTAACGCACCAGCAATATCACCATTAATGATCAGCGGAATGCCTATCCATTGATGCATTCTATCGGTTTTGTTCAATTCTGGAGATTTTGCGTATATTTCGCCATTAGCAACCATATCAGCGATATCTTTAGAGGATAAGAGCCGAGGCAACTTATGTTCTAGAATGTATTCTGTTAGCCCGTCCTGCATAGGACGAGAGGCTGGATATTCGGTTGTCATCTGCGAAACATAAAAAGGAAATGACAACATATTGTTATCGTTTATCAATGAGATAAAGCAGTTATCAGCCGGTATTAATTGACTCATAATAGTGTGAAGTCGTAAATAGAAGTCTTGTTGGAGTACATTTGATGCAGATAGATCGGCAATTTCGAATAAAGCTTTTTGTAATTTTTCGGCTTTAACGCGCTCAGTTATTTCTTTTTTGACTTTTTCATAAGCCTGGCTGAGTTCTTTAGTGCGTTCAACAATGGCTTGTTCTAGCTGTTCATGATGCTCAAGCCGTTCCATAACCCCAGAAATATGATGACAAATGAAACCCATTAATTCTAATTCAAGTTCACCGTAAGTATTGGCTTCGTTATAGCTTTGCACAACAAGTACACCACTGACGATTTCTTGGTTCTTGATGGGTACGCCAAGCCATTGATGACTTGGAGAGCCTAGGCTTTTAATATCGCCACTTGCGATCAATTCATTAAACTTAATATCGTCGCATAATAAAGGTGTGCCATTACGGAGCACATAACCTGTTAAGCCACTATTGAGTAATGCCGATATTTCTTGGTCTGGGTAGAGTTCCGTTGGGTGAGAATCTTGTTGGTCGGCAAAAAAAGGTAAACTTGTCAGTCCGGTTTTAGGGTCTTGAGAGGCAATAAAAAAGTTCTCCGCAGGGATAAGTTGCTGCAGATGTAAGTGTACTCGTTGATAAAAATCATCAAGAGAAGTGACCTGGGTCGCAATATTGGAGATACCCAGTAAAGCGTTTTGAATAATTTCAGAACGCTTATATTTTTTAGCCAAACGCTTTAAGCGAGCTATCCTTTTTTGCAGATGCTCGACTCGTGGAGAAGCTATTGAGTGACTTATTGCAGTATCCATACCCTTGTTGACCGTTATCCTATTAATTATGCGAACAAATTATTGTTGAACAACCATTATAATTACCATAAATACAAATGTGATCCAAGCTAAATTAATGTCAGTATAAAGTTAAGAAGTCTCGTAAATGAGTGCGAATAAGTAAGAAGTGAGCAAATAGTTAGCGCAAATGAGTCAAAAGTTAATCAGTCAGTTAAAAAAAGCAAATCAGGGCTAGACGTGGCGGTGTTTTATCCCTAATATATGCGTCGCTAACCAAGGCGAGCGCCCATAGCTCAGCTGGATAGAGCGTACCCCTCCGGAGGGTAAGGCCGAAGGTTCGAATCCTTCTGGGCGCACCATTCGGCATGTACTGTTTCTGTCGTATTGGTTAGTAGAATTGAAAGTCAGTGGTGATTGTAGCTCAGTTGGTAGAGTCCCGGATTGTGATTCCGGTTGTCGTGGGTTCGAGCCCCATCAGTCACCCCATTCAATTTACAGCTTTATTTTCGGTG
This sequence comes from Shewanella sp. SG44-2, assembly GCF_014164215.1. Classification (NCBI taxonomy): domain Bacteria; kingdom Pseudomonadati; phylum Pseudomonadota; class Gammaproteobacteria; order Alteromonadales; family Shewanellaceae; genus Shewanella; species Shewanella sp. SG44-2. The sequence goes on along the minus strand of NZ_JACJEU010000030.1, from coordinate 12,453 downwards.
ATTAGCGCAGCCCGGTAGCGCATCTCGTTTGGGACGAGAGGGTCAGAGGTTCGAATCCTCTATCACCGACCACTTTTATGTATTCCAATTAGTGTCATTTCCAATTGGCCTACCGCTCAAAAATTAAAGATAGATTTCGGTGATTAGCGCAGCCCGGTAGCGCATCTCGTTTGGGACGAGAGGGTCAGAGGTTCGAATCCTCTATCACCGACCACTTTTATGTATTCCAGTTAATATTTTTCAATTGGCTTACCGCTCAAAAATTAAAGATAGATTTCGGTGATTAGCGCAGCCCGGTAGCGCATCTCGTTTGGGACGAGAGGGTCAGAGGTTCGAATCCTCTATCACCGACCAATTAACAAAAAAGCCACTCTAATGAGTGGCTTTTTTGTTTTTCGCGATTTGATTGGTCATTATAATCGTATATTTTATTACTTAATATTGTGCATTAAAAGTGATGAATACCAATTACACCAGCTATTTATATTCGCTACCCTCATTAACTATTCATATTAATGGCGCTAACAGGGCCGACATACAATATTCCATGTCGTTTCCATATCTTTTAACCGCAACGTCGTAGCGCATCTGTTGAAAGGGGTGGTTGATACAATTCCGACAACAATAGACATAAATGCCTCTACACTGCTATTTAGGTTGTCAGAGTCGTGCCATGCCATAGCTAAACTCCATAGAGCAAGCCTTGGTAGTCGATTAAGTCGCATCACGCCTGTGGAGTTGACTGACTCATGCTTAAGCTTGAATGAGTTCTCCAGAGCCGCGTAGTACGGGTAGTACAGTGTTATCACTGCTTGGATAACCTCATAGATGACCTTAGTGAGTTTGTCGTCTGTCAATAACTCTGAATATAAAAAAACCACTCCGAAGAGTGGTTAGTCTTAATTGGTCCAACGGCTTGATATTACTTAGAGACTTAGAGCTTCACATTGACCGGCGGTACAATAAAGCCTTGATAAGCATCGACTCTAAGTTCAGTAAATCGTGTTAACTGCTTTGCTTCTTGGATCCCCGTGACAATCACTTGAATATCTAATCCTTTAGCTACATTCACTAAAGCACGACATAATTCACTGTTGTGTTGATTCTCTTCAATATAAGCAAATGACTGGTCTAGTTTGACATAATTTGGACGCAGGCTTTGTAAGTAGGCCATTGAGCCGAATTGACGGCCAAAATGATCGATACCAAACTGAGCACCAGAATCTCGAATGACTTTGCAGAGATTTTCGCAAGATTCTAAATCGCTATATACACTCGCCTCTGGGATTTCAAAGCAAATACGTTCAGCGTATTTATTTGCCCGAAGAAACTGTTTTAGCCAAAGATGAAAATCAACATCGCTTATGCTCTGATAAGTAAGGTTGATGGCGACGCGTTCATAATTGCGCTCGAGTAAACGATGTTCATTGACTGTTTCTATTAAACAACGATCGAACATTGTGCCTAGTGAAAGTAATTCTATGTATGGTACAAACTGACCTGCGTGCAAGATTGTGTCGCCAATTTGCAGTTGGCAATATAGCTCACGCTGACAAATTTCATCTTTGGCACAAAGTTGGATCGGCTGCCAACGAAATTGGAATTTTTTGTTCTTTATGGCATGACTTAAATTATTGCGCCATTCTTCACGGGTAAACAGCTGCTTTTGGGTGTTCTCAAACCAATGGAACACTTTGTCGTCTTTAATGGACTGCTGGAGTGCGTTATCTGCTTGTGCCAACATATCTGACACTGTCATTTGTCCTAGACGTTCTGCGACACCAATATAAAACTGTTCGTTTGGTTTACAGCCAGCTTTAGATATTTCTTTATTAACAGTACGTATGAGGCTTTGTAAATACTTAGCCAGTTGGTCATGTTCACAGTCTTCAACAAGGAAGGCGAATTCATACGCTGCAATACGGGCGATAACAGAAGAAGCTATTTCATCTTGATGATGTTGCAGCTTTTCAGCCAGTATGCGAATAGTCTCATCGCGAACTTGGAAACCGTATTTGCTATGTACATCCTCTAGCCAATCCATTTTGACTAAGTAAAGTGCGCCTGTACTGGGTTCGCTTAACCAACCATTAACTCGACTGACCATATATTGTCTATTTGGTAGCCCTGAGACTTGATCAACAAGATTTTTCTTTCTTAATGCAGAGACTTCTTCGTCAAGAGAATTAAATACTTGTTTTAATTGCGCTGACATACTGTTAAATGCGTTGACTAGCTCTTTAAGCTCCCTCGTTTTTGGCGTTGGCATATCGGGGCCAAATTGTTGTGCTGCTATTTGCTTGGCATGTAAGGAAAGTGTGTTTAAAGGTTTTAAAATCCAGCTTAATCCCACTCGCGCAAATATAATGGCGATAAGAAATAAGATTGAAAATAGAATAATTATGTCGGAAATAATCCGCCATAATTCCTGATAGCCAAACCCTGGGTGAGCTGTAATTTCAAGTGTAGCAAGCTGTAACCAACCAGAGGTAATAGTGGTTTGTTTTTTAATGGTTTTAAACAGGTTGAGATCAATAAACCATTGGGGAATATTTTCGACTCGAACAGAGTTATTCCACACTTGTTGCTTACCATCCACTAACCAAGTTAATTTGATTTGTTGATAATAGCCGCCTTCAAAAATAACATTGACTAATGTTTCTGCACCGGCATCATCACCAGCTTCTAAAACAGGAGTGAGCATTAATCCTAATGAATTACTGGCATTATTGAGATCAGATTCCATTTGTTTGGATAAGAAACCTTGGGTTTCTGAAAATTGTACATAGGCTACGCTTGCAATCGTTAACAAGAAAAGCCCGAAAAGTAACGCATAGATCTGCCTGAACAGGGTCATGTTGTCACTACTCCATGTTGAGTTTGGGTTGGCGTAAGCGGTCTACACCTAATCTAAGTTTAAGGTCAGTCCATTTTTCAAGGCGTGATGATGAACCAGCTAACACACCTCGGCCTCTTTCTTTGTTTAGCCATAATTGTTTACCGTTAAAACTGTAAACAGGCAGAAGATCTTTTCGTTTTGTTGCCAATTTTATGGTTTTATCCAAATTATCGAGTACTAACGGGATCGAGTTAGGCTTTTCATAATATGCTAAAACCATATGATACTGATTCAACGATGTGGCTTTTACCATAGTGATCCTAAGTTTATCTTCAGGAATACCTAGCTGGAGAAGGGTAAAATACTTTGCGATTGAGAAGTCTTCACAATCCCCTCCGTTAACCCCAATAAACTCCATCGGTGATGCCCAATAATTGGAATCACCCCATAGTGTTTGATCATCAATGAATCGAAATAAATTAAAAAACTGATTAACTTTTTCTAACTTATCAATTTCAGCAAGTTGCTGCGAATCATTGACGATTTTAAACCAAGCGTTTGCTCGTAATCCTGCTCGTTCGCCATAGCGTTTCGATAAAGCCGACACGGTTTTTTGCTGATTTAATTCTTGTGTCGGTGCGGCATATAAACATGAAACTAAAAGGGCCGATGCCATAATAAAAATATGACAGACCCTTTTATGCAACAATGTCGTTACTTTGCTGTCGTATCGACTCAACTAATCAATGCCTTGTCCGTTAGTCAATTTGCTCATCAACTGTGTAGATATTCCATCTCATTTCTGGAATGGTGTCATCGGCTGTGACTTCAGCTATCACACGGCGATTACGTTCTTCTGCTTCTGGTGTACCACTGTTATCAATAGGGCGATCAAAGCTATAACCCGTCGCGTTTAGACGGCTTGGATCGATACCAAATGTATTTTCTAACACTTCAATAACCGCTTTAGCACGTTTTTGAGATAACGCTAAATTAAGCTCATAGCTACCCCGTTTACTTGTATGACCTTCAATCGTTACCTTAGTAGTAGGGTAGGTTGTCATAACATTAGCGACGCGTTCAATTTGGTTATAATATTGAGGTTCGATAACCACTGAATTATTACTAAATAGGATTTTTAAGTCTTGGCGCTCATTGATATCTTTGACGCTACCACAACCATAGTTGTCGACAGCGGCCCCAATGAGGGTGCCCGCACAACGTTCTCTGGCCATTATCACACCATCACGATCACTGTCGGCAAGATCAAAATTTTGTTGTGTAGAAGCACTAGACTCGACAATATCGTTGACTGAACAACCTGTTGTAATCAATGCGAGTAAAATCATCAAATATTTCATTATTTAACACCTCCCTCATATTCACGCTCACCACGCCATTCTCCTGGACGTGTAACTCGAAGTGAGTCAAGTAGATCACCTGTCGCATTCAATACTCGATAGCGAGCTGCAATTTCATCATACTCGGTTTGCAAGTAGTCCTTACGCGCTTCAAATAGTTCATTCTCGGTATCGAGCAAATCGAGCAAAGTACGTTGGCCTAAGTTAAATTGTTGCACATAAGCCACTTGAGTCTGCTTTGCTGCTACAACATGTTCACGGATGAATTGTTTTTGTGGGGCTAGCATTTCATAAGCATTCCAAGCTAAAGAAACACCCTCAACAACTTGCCGGTAAGCACGTTGTTGGATCTCTTTTGCTTCGTTGACTTTATAGGCTGTTTCTCTGTCTTTTGAGACGTCTTTACCACCTGAGAAAAGGTTATATTTAACCCGAACCATAGCAACTAAATCATTGTTATAGCCGTTAACATTTTGGCTGTTAATTGCGCTGTAGCCATCTTCACCGTCAGTATCATTATTCCAGTTACCATTAAGTTCCAAGCTTAATTGTGGAAAGTAGTTGGCTTGGGCTGAGCTACGCTCTTTTTTTGCGGCATTAATATCGCTTTCTGCTGATTTTAATACTGGGTGTTTCGATTTTGCTGCCATGAGGCCTTTATCTAAACTTTTTGGTAGCATATCTGCATCAGGCACTGGCAAGATTAGGTCATCAGGCTTTGCTTCAACAATTCTGATATAAGCTGCACGAGCATCTTCTAAATTGTTTTGAGCCGAAATCACATTGGCGTTTGCACGGGCAAGGCGACCTGTGATTTGCGACAAATCGGCAATTGAACCTAAACCAGAGTCAGTGCGCTGTTTGATTTGATCGTAAATCTCTTTATGACTCGCAAGGTTTTTCTCGGAAAGTAATAATACTTGATCGCTACGGATGTAGTTCAAGTAGACCTTTGCAACATCCAATGCCATATCTTCAGCTGCAGCAAATAATGCCCACTGGTCAGCACTGGCTTCAAAAGAATAACGATCGACTTCGCTACTAGTATAAAAACCATCAAACAGCATTTGTTTGATACTAAAACCGGCTTCGCCACGTTCTAAATCAATCATACCGTCATTATCAACATCGCCTTGGCCTAATTTACGACGAGTTGAAGGGCTATCGGTTTGCTCCCAGCCATAGCCCGCAGAAATATCTACGGTTGGCATATAGCCTGCTACTGCTTGATTAACTTGCTCTTCGCGCGCTTTAAAACGATTAAAAGCAATACGTAAGTCTGGGTTTGTGTCTAGCGTATGCGCAACAGCTTGCTCAAGAGTCTGGCTTGAGGCTGTTGGCACTATCAACATTGATAAAGCAAGAGCTACAGCACTTAGCTTTATTTGTTGATTTATAATAGTTTTCATAAAAAACCCTCCTGGTTCTTCTTAGCGCTCTCTAAGGGCGGTATCTTTCGCTCTTAAAATTGGATTTAAAATGTACTCAAGTATGGATCTCTTTCCTGTAATGACATCTACTGATGTGAGCATTCCAGGGATTATTGGCATCTCTGTGCCATCGTCTTTCATTAAACTGGATTCTTGTGTTCGCACTTTTACAATATAGAAGCTGTTGCCTTCTTCATCCTGTGATGTATCGGCACTAATGTGTTCAACGGTTCCTTTTAACCCGCCATAACGGGTAAAGTCATATGCGGTGACTTTTACGATAGCGGGTAATCCTGGATGTAAAAAAGCAATATCTTTAGGAGTGATTTTGGTTTCTATCAGTAGTTTATCTTCTGATGGAACAATTTCCATAATCTCTTCGCCTGGCTGCACAACGCCACCTAAGGTATTAAAGTTAATTTTTTTAATTGTTCCTATAACAGGAGAGGCAATGACAGCTTTACTGACCTTATCAAATGCGCCTTTTTGTGCCTGATTCATACGTGATAATTTTGTTTGCATTTCATTGAGCTGTGCACGTAAATCAGTGGCATAAACAAATACTGCTTCTCGGCGCTTTAAGATGGCTTCATCCATAGACGCTTTCACTTTTGGACGCAAGAGCCTAACCGATTGTAGTTCGCCTTGAATATCATTTACCGTACGCTCAAGTTTGAGCAGTTCAACTTCAGGAACAATGCCTTTACGGGCTAATGGGCGAGTTAACTCAAGCTCGCGAGATACTAGTTGATAACTTGTCGTAAGAGTACTAATTCTAGAGGCTAACTCTTCAATTTCTTGTTGGCGCTGCTGGATCTGACGTACAAGAATTTCTAATTGGTTGCTTAAATTATCTAATCGAATCGAATATTCTTCTTGTTGACGCTTAACCAGTTCTGGCTCTTCGTCAATAATGGTCTGCGGAAATACCAAGTTCTGTTTGGTTATTTTGACCTGTTGGCGCCAGTCTGAAGACATATCTGAAATAATAATACTGTCTAATTCAGTGCGCATGCGAATAATATTAGTTTGTAATCCGAACACTTCCTGTTCTTGTTGGTCGAAATCTGAGCGGAATCGAGTATCATCAATCCGGGCTAAAGGTTGTCCTTTAGTGACCATCCCACCTTCTTGGACATAGATTTCCTGTAAAATTCCGCCATCTAGACTTTGGATAATTTGAATCTGTGAAGACGGAATAACTTTACCGGTTCCAGATGTCACCTGATCTAATTCTGAGAAGTAAGCCCAAATAAAAAAACACACCATCATAGCGGCCAGTGACCAAATGATAAGACGATGTCCTGACGGGGCATCGGTCATCATGGCACCATAAACGTCATCAACCATTTCTAAGTCGGCTACGGTAAGATGCTTACTCATGAGTTTTGGTCTCCAGCAACTGTCCCTGCATTGAGTTTAGCTAGGACTTCATCTTTAGGACCATCAGCCACTACATGACCACGTTCGAGCACAATAATGCGATCGACTAGATTTAATAAATGCATCTTATGGGTAATGAGTAATAATGTTCTGTCGCGACTAACCAGTTGCATTGAGCGAATAAACTGTTTTTCTGCTCTAGCATCCAGGCTTGCTGTTGGTTCATCCATTAATAATATCGAGGGATCATTCAATGTTGCTCTGGCTAAAGCGACGGTTTGTCGTTGGCCACGACTGAGTGACAAGCCTCCTTCACCAACTTGTTGATCTAATCCTTCAGACTCTAAGTTAGTAAACATACTTACACCAGAAAGCTGGATAGCTCTTATTAATTGATGTTCAGTCACTTGCCTAGAACCGAATAAAATATTGTCGCGAATAGTCCCATGAAACAAGGTGACGTCTTGAGGTAAATAGCCAAAGTTACGTCTTAGGTCGCTAGGGTGAATCTGTCCTGCATCTAATCCATCATAGCGCAGGCTGCCTTGAGTTGGTTTGTACAGTCCGAGTAGTAATTTGGCTAGGGTGCTTTTACCTGAGCCGTTACGGCCGATAATGGCAATACGCTCACCAGGATTAATCTGTATTGATAAAGGGTGTAGGCTTGGTTTTTCGGATCCAGGGAAGCTAAAACTGATATTATCCGCTTCAATTTTTCCCATAAATCGTTCTTTACTGGCTAGGTTTCCTTTGTCTTCAAACTCATCTTCTTGTTCCATTATTGCGTCTAATTGGCGCAGTGAACTGATGGTATGATTACCTCGGGTAATTAACCCTGCTAATTGAGCCATCGGAGATATAGCTCTGCTAGATAGCATGACTGCGGCAATGATCCCACCCATGGAAATTTCGTTTTCTGCTAGTCGATACACACCTAATATCACCACTAATACCACGGTTAATTGCACCATAAAATTAGCTATATGGCTGACATAATTAGACAGTTTTTTGGTTTTGAGCTGCCAATTGGCTGTATGGCCAATCATTTGTTGCCAGCTTTTTTGTACTAACCCTTCGGCACCATTGGCTTTAATTGACTCTAACGCGGTTAAACTTTCAATCAAATGGCCATGCTTTAAACTGGCAAAGCGATTACTTTCTTCAATTGCTTGTTTCAGTTTAGGTTGTAGATAAAAGGTGACTGCAATAATGACTAAGCTGCAAATCACCGGAATAATGGCTAAATCGCCAGCAACAATATAAATGATGATCACGAATAGTAATGCAAATGGTAAATCAACTAACGCAGTAATGGTTGCGGAGGTTAAAAACTCCCGAATACTGTCAAACTCACCTAGCTGCCTAGCCATACCTCCGACACTTGGTGAGCGTTTAGATAATGGAATACCAATGGCTTTTGCAAATAATTTTGAAGAAACAATAATGTCGACTTTTTTACCTGCGATATCGATTAAATAGCTGCGTAATTGGCGCATGATAAAGTCGAATATGTAGGCAATGCTTGCCCCAATGGCTAAAACCCATAGTGATTCAAATGCAAGATTGGGCACCACTTTATCATAGACATTCATAATAAATAGTGGTGAAACCAATGCAAACAGGTTGACCAATACTGAGGCTATAAGGGCATCGCGGTAAATAGGAGCAGAGTCTTTAATACTTTGTAGCAGCCAATGCGTACTGCTGTCATGCAGGTGAACATCAAAACTTTTGTCACCACGGTAATCTTGTTTAACTAAAAATAAGTAACCTACATATAAGGTTTCTAAGCCTTCAATTGTCAGAGTCTCTTCGCCGCCCGTTTCAGGTAATTGTATAACGGCTTGGTCTTGCTCTAGATCGATTTTTCTTAGAATACAGGCCTTTTTATCTTTTAATAATAAGATACAAGGCAATAATATGTCAGAAATTTGATTTAAATCTTTGCGTGATAACTTAGCTGAAAGTCCAGCTCTGGCTGCAGCTTGAGGGATTAAATCCGGCGTAATGACTGCACCAGACAAAGGAAGACCTGCCGCAAGGGAATCTATTGAGCAAGGACTTCCAAAATGTTCAGTTAATAAAACCAAACAATCGAGTAATGGATCGACGGTTACCCGCTGGGAAGCAGAGATCGTCCACTGCTCACTTTTGTTAGACGCAGTTATAGGCACCTAATCATTATCCTTAATGTTTATTGTTAGAGTAATCAAATATGCGCCACATAATACTATGTGACGCAGTCAATGTGTTGTTATTAAGGAATAATATTTCCATTATGTTGATCAAATAGATCAGCATGACTGGTTCCTGGCGACGGTGCAGGGTTGACGGTTGCAGTATCTACAATGAGTGCACCATCATTAAGCAAACCGTTAATGATCACTCCGTCAGTGGTGCTACCGTATTCTTGCGACAGGTCGACACCATCCAGAACAATAACTTGGTCAATACTACCATTATGGTCGGCATCGATAGAAATTGTCGTGCTGCCATTATTGAACGAGAAATCTAAGTAGTTATCTAAATCGCCGTTCTGTTCATTCTGCAATAAATCACTGATATGAAGGGAGTCATTATTGACTTCGAAGTCTTTAATCGTATCGGTACCAGTATCGCCCTTAGACCATACAAACGTATCGTTACCCAAGCCACCAATTAGCGTGTCATTACCTAAGCCGCCAATAAGAACGTCATTACCTTCACCACCATAGATAACATCGTTGCCACCTTGGCCAAACAGAATATCGTCACCTATACCGCCATCGAGAATGTCGTTACCATCATTTTGGTTGTTGATATTAAATTCATTTACATGGTCACGAATGTAATCATGCACTGCTCTTACATCAACATCACCAACGTTTTGGCCTGTTTTGTCTGCGACATAGGTTTGTAAAGCCACATACCCTTGCTCTGATGAACCGCTAAATCTAACTAAGTCACCAAAGATAATGTCATCACCTTGGTTACCGACAGTATTGTCGTCACCTTGTGATTGAAGTGTCTCAGAACCTGTGATGATGCTTGATAAATCAGATACATCAATCGACGCACGAACATTGCCGTCTGTATCGTATAGCTTCAAGTTAGCTTCATTAACAGTGGTGCCACCGTTTGCACTTGCTAAGCTTATCGCTTCAACTTCAGACACTGCAGCGAGTAAGTTAAACGTGTGAATAGCCTGATTAGTACTATTTGTTCCATTATCGGTATAGCCAGTGAATTTATTATTACTATCAAAACTAATTTGGCCAATTTTAGCGCCTGTATAAGGTGAATAAACCGCACCGTTAGAATTGACAACAACTTGGTTATCAAAGCTAATTATTGTGCCTTTACTATAGTTTGTACCTATTAGTTCACTCAAGCTCACATAACTGTTTGTGGTCGCGTCATGGCCAATCAATACTTTAGTTACATCTCTATCAACGGTCTGGACATTTGGTGAACCGTCAGTAATGAAATAAGAAATATTATTTCCCACATTTTGTTGGATTGCTGAACTAGTAAACCAGTCTATTGCCGACTCAAATCCAGCTTCATAGTTTGTGGAGCCTGATGCACCAGCTGAGTTCAGTTTAGCCATTAAAGTTTCAACAGCTTTTGGATCGTCCATGTTAACTGACACTGAATAATTTGAACCTGTGGCAAAATTAGTCAGTAATACGTTAACAATACCACTATGAGAGCCAGTCGCACTATTTGCGAGTGATTCAAAGACGGCTTCCAGCTGAGTTATCGCTTCTGCTATTACGCCTCTCATGCTGCCGGAAGTATCGAAAATAAATGCAATATTGTAGTTCTCTCCAGCAACAATCTGTAAACCTTGTTGATCACTGACAATAATATCGTTATTTGGCGTTCCTTTAATCACGTCATTACCAGGATTGCCGTTATAACTGACGTAAGTGGAGCTAGCGTCAGCTTCTCCAACAATGTTAATTGTCACTGTCGCTGTGTCAGTAGCGCCATATTGATCAGTTACAGTATAAGTAAAGGTATCAGTTGCAAGTTGCCCAGCGGTAAGTGCTTCAAATGAATCGTTGGTATCATAAGAATAAGTACCATCACTGTGGATAGTTAGCAATGCCCCGCTTGGTAATATAACTACCTGACCATCTGTAACTATTGCGCCATTTACACCTGTTAGAGCAAATGTATGTGCTTGGGCATCAGAGTCATTATTAAGTAGACCTTGACTCGTGCTTGAAATGGTTAATACACCATCTTCTGACACTAAGTAGGTTCCCATAATAGCAGGACCAGATGCGGTAACATTTGTTAGGAAATAATCCGATGAGTCAACTAATGCTGCGCCACCATTAGCTTCACTAATGGTTTTAGTTGCTTGAAATACCAGTTGGTCGAAGACAATATTACCGGTATCAATACTGAAAGTACCAGCATCACCTGAAGTTGTCTTAAACGTATCACTTGCAACTAATTGACCATTGTAATAAGCCTTCCAAACACCTTGTTCACCATTATTTTCATTAGAGAACATGTTTGAAACACTGAATGTGGCCTGATTAACTAAGCCATTAAAATCAATAACAATTGATTCAGATGTCCCTGTAGCTGAATCATATTCGATTTGACCTGCAATTTGACCTGAAGTCCTTGGTGAACCAGCAACACCGAGTTTGTTAGAACCAGATTCTATGTTTACTACACCCATTGAGCCATCAGCTGTACGAGCTGAAATTTTCATTAAGCTCTCGCCGTTTGACTGAGGAATGGTCCAAGCGTTAGTTGCACCTGCAGTCACACTAAATGATGTACCAGGAAGGTCACCATTAGCATCAACATTGTTTATCGATGCAGTATCAGTAACAGCTGTTGATTCGTTACCTGCGGCATCAGTTTGAGTTATTTCAACGGTAATTTGTTCACCTGGACTTGGAACATCAGCTGTCCATGTGATCTCACCATTGTCGTAATTGAAAGCTATACCAGTTGTTGAACCATCTAAATTAACTAATTGACCATTTTCGAGTTTCAGATCAAATGAAACATCATAACCATTGACAGTTATGGATATTGAAACAAAACCACCTGCAACAAGGTCTGCATTATCTACTTCAGCTTTAATTTGTATCCCATTACCATTGGCAGCTATTTCATTATAATTTAACCAACCGTCTCCAGGGACTCCATCGTCTACAATAATAATTGACAGTGCAGAGGGGGCCGTTCTATCGACGCCTTGCACATCGGTTGCCACAGCAGATGGGTTACCGGCGATATCAATCACTTGCGCGGTGACATCAACATCGGTCGCGCCGGCAGTCACAGGCACTTCCACCGGATAACCGTTGTCGAGCATGTCTTGGGTGACGGTCACAGAGGCTAATACGTTGCCGCTGCCATCGGTGACCACTAAGGTGTCGCCAACTTGGGTGCCAGTCGCTAGCGTCACGGTGGCGGTCACAGTGCC